>JAGLWO010000375.1 GCA_023133395.1 Candidatus Cloacimonadota bacterium
ATTTACACTGTTTTTGCTGTTGGCTATTTTTCTCCTCTTGGATGTCCGGGGAATTATCCTACTCTAATTGGCGTGGGAGCGATCGATTTTTACAACAATCTTATTGGTAGCTCTGGAATTGGACCCGCGCCCAATGTGTCATTATGGGCAGATACAACTTACTGGGGCAGGCCTGATTGGGATTTCATAAAACCTGATATTGTTTCCCCCGGAGATAATATTCCTACATGTGAAACCGGTGGCGGATATTGTTCAAGCAGCGGTACATCACCGGCAACTCCTCATGTAGCCGGTACGATTGCATTGATATTGGAGAGAAATCCAACTCTCGATTATAATACTATTTATAACCTCATTCTGGATAATGCATTTCGACCAGGTTGTGGGGCTCCTTATCCTAATAATGAATACGGCTGGGGTATTTTAGATGCGTATCAGGCAACACTTGCTGCCCAGGAATTAACGGTTCCTATAGTCAAGTATCTGGGACATGAAGTAGATGATACATTCGGAAATAGTAATGGGATACCTGATCCTGGTGAAGAAGTAGAGTTTTATGTACGATTAAAAGCTTTTTATGAAGATGTTAATAATGTGGAGGTAATTCTAACTACTGATGAACCTGGTATAACTATAACAGATGATTTTGGCGGATATGGTGATATTTGTGCTGATTCAACTGCTCTAAATGAAGGAGATCCTTTCAGTTTCAGCGTTGATACATCATGGATACCAGGTCTGGATGCAACTTTTTACCTGTATATTAGCGCTACTGCCGGAACTTGGGTAGATACTTTTAAGATTCAGATAGGTTCACCTTCCTATACAGTTATATGGGAAGATGATTTTGAAAGTGGCTTAGATAACTGGAATATCAATGGCAACTGGACGCTGAGTACAGACCAATATAATTCCCCATCTCACAGCGTATACAGCTTCAAAGAAGATGGTAATAATTATGAGGAGACTCATTATTTAACACTGGCAGAACCAATTGATCTATCCGACCATAATTTTGCCAAAGTTACATTCTGGATACATGAATGGCATGTACTAATGTGCCAATGGGGTGAAGCATTTGTATCCACCCCTGATATTGGTCAGGTATTAATAGCGGATATCACATCTTATCAGCCCACATCTATATCTTATTCATGCGATATTTCATTCTTTGCCGGGGAACCTGAAGTCTATCTTGAGTTCGTTTACACTGTCCATGGTCCATTAGCTCCAGCACATTGGTATCTTGATGATGTGCAGGTACTGGTGGATAGTGTTTCTTTTGTGAATGTTGAGGAGTTGCTGGTTTGTGAACCAGCTAAGCCGAAATTATCTCAGAATTATCCAAATCCCTTCAATCCAACCACAACTATCTCTTTTTCAACCGCAGAGAGCACGGAGAACGCGGAGTTAGCGATTTATAATTTGAAAGGGCAAAAGGTTAAATCTCTTATAAATCACAATATGGAAGCAGGTCAACACTCTGTTGTTTGGAACGGAACCGATGAAAATAACCAACATGTTGGTTCTGGAATTTATTTCTACCGATTAAAAACAGGAAAAGATTTTTCTGAAACAAAGAGGATGTTGCTGCTGAAATAATAATACTTTTAAAAATAAAGTACCTGGTGAAAGCCGGGCGTTTTTGTCTGAATCAGGATTTTCGGGATTAATAAACAGGATTTACAGATTAGCAAATTATGTTCTATTTCTTTGTCATTCCCCCAGAAGAGGGAATCTATGAAAGTCAATTAAATTGATTTCTGTTTCCATCAAAGACCGAATACAGTTCACGGAAATGACTTTTTATTATTAAATTAAAAAAACTTCTTGACATAAAAACTCTATTTTGGTATTTAAGTACCAGAATTAATTAAAGGAGTTGAAATGTCGCATTTGATCAATATTTCGGAGGCTGCTTCGCTGGCTTTGCATGGATTGGCAATCGTGGCGAAGAAAAGTCCAGATAAGGTAAATGCAAAATACCTGGCAGAAAAATTGAATGCTTCGGAAGCTCACCTGGCAAAGATATTCCAGAGATTGAGTAAGAATGGTCTCATCAAGTCTTTTCGCGGTCCCACAGGTGGATTTGTGTTGAACAAACCTGCAGAAGAAATCAGCTTTCTTGATATTTATGAGATCGTAGAATCTAAAGTAATCTTGAATGATTGCCCTCTGGATAAAGCAGGATGCACATTTGACAATTGTATATTTGGTGATGCTTTAAAAAGTATTTCGCAAAGTATTTATCAGACTTTTAAAAATATAAAATTATCTAAATTTATTGAATAGGTTGGTATAATGATTACAATATTAACAGGAATTTTGAAGTCAGTTTGGTTTTTACTTCTGGAAATGTCACCCTATCTTCTTTTTGGTTTTTTCATTGCCGGTGTTTTAAATCTAATTATTCCACGAGAAAAAATATACACGCATTTATCGGGTAATAAATTAAGCTCGATTATCAAAGCTTCACTTTTTGGAGTGCCTTTGCCATTGTGTTCCTGTGGAGTAATTCCTGTGGCTGCTTACTTGCGAAAAGAGGGAGCAGGGAAAGGTTCCACCGTATCATTTCTTTCTTCCACACCAACCACAGGCGTAGATTCCATTCTGGCAACTTATTCTCTGCTTGGACCTTTATTTGCCATTATCAGACCAGTTGCTGCTTTTTTTGCAGGGGTCTTGAGCGGTTCTCTTACAGGGATTTTAGAGAAAAAACAGAATATAGAGAACATAAAACCTCCTGAAGGAAATTCGTGTAATATCTGCAATATTGAGGAACCTCATTCACATAGCTTTTTAGAAAAGATAAAAAATGTTTTTCAATATGGATTTATTGAACAGATCGATGATGCTGGCAAATGGATATTGATCGGAGTTATTGCCGGTGGCATTATAGGATTTCTCATTCCCGGAGATTTTATTGAACAATATCTCAGTAATCCCTGGCTCGCTTATCCTATTATGCTTCTGATTTCAATTCCAATGTATATCTGCGCTACCGGTTCGATTCCCATTGCTGCTGCTCTTATCATAAAAGGAATGACTCCCGGTGCAGGCTTGATATTTCTGATCGCCGGTCCTGCTACGAATACTGCTACCCTGGCTTTTGTTTCGGGAAAACTCGGTAAAAGAATTTTATTCATTTACCTGTTTTCCATAATAATTACTTCTCTTCTTTTTGGATTGATAGTCGATCATATCTGGAAAGTTTCCGGGGAAGATATGAACCTGATAACCGGAGGAATGAAGATGCTTCCGATGTGGTTAAAAACATTCTCAGCAATCCTTCTTTCCGGGTTGATTATTCGAGGAATTGTTAAAAATTTATCAAAAAAGTTTATAAAGAAAGATAAGGAGATAACCGACATGAAAGGAAATTACAAAGTTCCGGATATGACCTGTCAGTATTGTGTTAATACAATAGAGAATGCTCTTAAACCTATACAGGGAATAGAAAATATTAACATTTCATTGTATGATAAACTGGTTCAGATCAATGGTGAATACGACGAAAACAGTGTGATAACAGCAATTCAAAAAGCAGGTTATTCAATAGAAAAAAAGGAAAAATCATGAAAAGAAAAGCTCATGGATTTCACGGATAAATACGGATAAGAAAAGAATTTGGAATTGTCAGTGATCGTCAGTGTAAGTCTGTGGCAAAAAAAGGAATAATTATGAAAATCAGAAATTACAAAGAACTTGAGTTAGCACAAACTCCACACGGAATTAATGCCTATAAACTCTATGACAAAGATCATGCCCTGATCATGCATTTACATTTGAAAGCTGGTGAGAGTTTGAAGCCGCATATCACTCCGGTTGATGTTGCTTTCTATGTTTTAGAGGGAAGTCCCTATATTATGGTTGAGGATGAAAAAGTTCAGGTAAAAAAGGATGATATCATTGAAAGTCCCAAAGATATTGTTCATTGCATTTATAACGAAACAGACTCAGATGTTCGTGTGCTTGTGATGAAACTTCCCAAACCAACAGCTAAAACTATAATGGTGTAAAGTCATTGCGAGGAGTGCAGCGACGTGGCAATCATTTCTTTCTGTTCTTTCAAAAGTAGAAATTGCTTCGGTTGAAGCCGCGAAGATGAGAACTCGCAAAGACAAGTGGTAAATAAAGGAAATAATTATGAAACGACAAATTATTGAAATAAATGAAGAAAAATGTAACGGTTGCGGATTGTGTATTCCCAACTGTCCGGAAGGTGCATTGCAGATAATTGATGGCAAAGCACGACTGATAAGCGATCTTTTTTGTGACGGCTTAGGAGCCTGCATAGGAGAATGCCCGGAAGGAGCCATCAAAACTGTTGAGCGGGAAGCCGAACCCTACGATGAAGCAAAGGTAATGGAAAACATCATTAAAGCTGGAGCGAATACAATTAAAGCTCATCTGAAACATTTGAAAGACCACGACCAGAAAGAGTACTTCGGTCAGGCAGTTGCCATTTTGCTCAGGAAAGGACTTCCCATTCCCAAAATTGAAGAAGAATCCTGTTCCAGCGGAACCTGTCCGGGAGTAGCTGCTCATTCCATAGAACGGGAAGAGAAACCTATTTCTATTAATAATGCGGAGATGAAATCCGAATTAAAGCAATGGCCTGTACAATTGCATCTTATGAATGCGAATGCTCCATACTTTAAAAATGCAGACCTGTTGATAGCTGCAGATTGCGTTCCTTTTGCTTATGCCAATTTTCATCAAAGATTCGTGAAAGGAAAGATCGTGATAAATTTCTGTCCCAAACTCGATTCGGGAATTGATTCCTATATTGAAAAATTGGCTGAGATATTCAAAAATCAGAATATTAAATCAATAACTATCGTTAAGATGGAAGTTCCCTGTTGTGGGGGAGTGGAGTATATTGTTCAAAAAGCAATGGAAAAAGCAGGAAAATTCCTGATGGTAAAAACTTATACCATCTCTATAAATGGAGAGATAATTTAAAAAAATAAAGGAGGTCATACTATGAGTATGTTTTGTTTTCAATGCCAGGAGACGGTAAAGAATGAAGGGTGTACAATTGCAGGAGTTTGCGGTAAAAAAGCTGATACAGCAAGCCTGCAGGATTTATTGATCTATGTTTTAAGAGGTATTTCAATTTATGGAGAAAAAGCAAAAGAGCTTGGTGAACTGGAAAAGAAAGCTGGATTATTTATAGCTCAATCACTTTTTTCTACAATTACAAATGCTAATTTCGATAATAAACGATTTATTGTTCAAATCAAAGAAGGATTGAAAATCCGAAATGAACTAAAAGAAAAATATGGTGATAAGATCGAAGGTGAGCTTCACGATTCTGCTCTCTGGTTTTCTGATGATGTAGATGAGTTTCATAAAAAGGCTGCGGAAGTGGGAGTTCTTTCCCAGAAAAATGAAGATGTTCGCTCTCTGCGTGAACTTCTGATCATCGGGTTAAAAGGCGTTTCTGCTTATGCAGATCATGCTGCAATGCTGGGATTTGAAGATGAAAAAATTTATGCTTTTATAATGGAAGCACTTGTTTCTACAACCAAAGATCTTAGTGTCGATGAAATGGTGGCAATGGTAATGAAATGCGGAGAATATGCTGTAAATACAATGGCACTCCTGGATAAAGCAAATACTTCCACTTATGGAAATCCGGAGATCACAAAGGTTAATCTGGGTGTTCGCAACAATCCCGGAATACTTATTTCCGGTCACGATTTAAAGGATATGGAAGAACTTCTCAAACAGACAGAAGGAACAGGCGTGGATGTTTACACTCACAGTGAAATGCTGCCGGCAAACTATTATCCCGTTTTCAAAAAATATGAACATTTTGTGGGAAATTACGGTAATGCCTGGTGGAAGCAAAATACAGAATTTGTTACATTTAATGGTCCAATCCTGATGACAACCAACTGCATTATTCCTGTGAAAGATGCTTATAAAGACAGAATATTTACAACCGGAATGGCTGGCTACCCGGGAGTTAAGCACTTTCCCGATAGAGAAGACGGAAAAGCAAAAGATTTTTCTGAAATCATCGAACTGGCAAAAAAATGTGATCCACCAACTGAAATTGAAACAGGTGAAATCATCGGTGGTTTTGCTCATAACCAGGTTCTCGTTCTGGCTGATAAAATCGTGGATGCAGTGAAATCAGGGGCTATCAAACGTTTTATCGTGATGGCTGGTTGTGATGGTCGTCAAAAAGGAAGAAGTTATTACACTGAAGTGGCGGAACAGCTTCCCAAAGATACTATTATTTTAACTGCCGGATGCGCTAAATATCGTTATATTAAGTTAAATCTCGGCGACATCGGTGGGATTCCCAGAGTTCTGGATGCAGGACAGTGTAATGACTGTTATTCACTGGTAGTGATTGCTCTTAAACTGAAAGAAGTTTTTGAGCTTGATGATATCAATGATCTGCCGATTTCATTCGATATTGCCTGGTATGAACAAAAAGCTGTGGCTGTGCTTTTGGCACTTCTTCATCTCGGTATAAAAGGAATTCGCTTAGGACCGACACTTCCCGCTTTCTTATCACCGAATGTAGTGAAAGTACTGGTAGAGAATTTTAATATTAAACCTATTGGAACGGTCCAGAAAGATATTGAAGCTATGATGGCAGGGAAATAATTTAGCCACTAAGAACGCTAAGGAACACTAAGGGAAATAAATGGTAAACACACCTCCCGACTAAAGTCGGACTCCTCTCAAGAGGAGATTTTCTCTGTGCTCTCCGTGTTCTCTGTGGTAAAAAAAATCAGAGGAGGAAATATGAAATTTAAAGTAGATCAGGAATTATGTATTGGCTGCGGAGCATGTGAAGGTACCTGTCCGGAAGTATTTGAATTGGATGACGATAAATCTCAAGTGAAGTTGAATCCAGTTCCGGAAGAATTTCAAGAAGGTGCTTTAGAAGCAGAAGAGAATTGTCCTGTTCAAGCTATTTCACATGAATAGTAGCCGCTAAGAACACCCGTCTTCACTAAAGTTACACCAGGCAGGCGAAGAAACACTAAGAAAATAAAAAGATACAATAAATGTAGGGCGGAACATTGTTCTGCTCTTTTGAAAATTATCAACTTTGTAAATTTATTTTATTTGACATTGTGAATTATTCAGTTATATTAATTATCAAAAAAAGAAAAATAAGGAGAAAAAAATGGAACATTTAACACAGCAAACTTTTAAGGAGAAAATTTTTAACTTTGAAAAAAACAAAGATTGGAAATTTGAAGGAGACAAATCTGCCATCATCGATTTTTATGCAGAATGGTGTGGACCCTGTAAAATGGTAGCTCCCCTCCTGGAAGAGCTTTCCACCGAATATGAAGGCAAGCTGGATATCTTCAAAGTAAATACGGAAGAGCAGCAAGAACTGGCAGCAGCTTTCGGTATCAGAAGTATCCCATCTCTGTTATTCATTCCCAAAGAAGGTCAACCACAGATGGCAAT
>JAGLWO010000376.1 GCA_023133395.1 Candidatus Cloacimonadota bacterium
AAAATTTAGTTCCTTCTTTTAACGGGAAATCAAGTTCAACCTGAAGGAAAACAACTACACCATCATCTTCTATCTTCAATTCTTTAACACGACCTTTCTTAACACCATGAACTGTGATAGTGCTTCCAATTTCGATATTACCAGCATTTTTAAACTTCACTTTCAGGGGAGTGTATTTTCGGCTTTCCATAATCTCAGTGAACCAGGAGTAGCAAGCAATTAGTATAACTATTGCAATTATTGAGAACAATCCGACTTTGAACTCGATACTTTTCTTATTTTGATGGAATCTCATTATTAATCCTTAATTTCTGCTTACAAACTTTTTCACATAATCATTGTTATCATTTTTAAAATCATTATATGTTCCGTCAAAGACAATTTTTTTATCGTGTATCATCGCAATATTTCCCTCTATTCTTTGAATACAGTGCAAATCATGAGTTACAATTATGGAGGTAACATTGTATTTCCTATGAAGCTTCAACATTAAATTAATAATCTCATCTGCAATAATAGGGTCAAGACCGGTAGTAGGCTCGTCATAAATTATATATTCAGGTTGAAGTACAATTGCTCTGGCAAGCGCAACACGCTTCTTCATACCTCCACTTAATTCAGCAGGCATTTTATAAAATGTATCCGCAAGACCCACTAATTCGAGCTTTTCAGAAACGATGTTGGAAATTTCATCCTCCGGTAATTTACTGTGTTCCATTAAAGTTAATGCCACATTTTGATATACATTTAAAGAATCTAAAAGAGCTGATCCCTGGAATAACATTGCCAACTTCCGTCTGGTTTTATTCAATTCCTTCCTGTTTAAAGAAAATACATTCATTCCATCAATTAGGATTTTACCTGTATCGGGTGTTATCAGCCCTTCGATAGATTTCATCAGGACACTTTTACCACACCCACTTTGACCTACTATAATTGTGATTTCATTCTTCGAAATTGTCAGGTTGATATTTTCGAGAACCGTCTTTCCATCGAAACTGACTGTTAAATTTTTAACTTCAATCACTTAATTTTACCTCTATGCTATCTAACTTTTTACTAATGGGAAAGAAGTGTAAATATTTTTTTTCCAGATTCTCATCGCTTTTCAAATAAATTCTTATATAATGGTCAGAAAGAGATGTCCAATAATTCTTAGTTTTCTTTTCGATTATTCCTTTCAGACCCACATTATTTTTGACAATATAATCTAGATACTCCTGCAATTTATCTTGAGAAAGCTCAATTAATTTTTTGCTTCTTTCTCTTATTATTTTCCCATGAATATGTCCATTCATTTTTTCTGCTTTTGTCCCGAGTCTTTTTGAATATGGAAAAACGTGCAAATAAGTGAAATCTAATTCTGAGAGGTATTCAAAAGTTTTATAGAAAAGTCCATCTGTTTCACCGGGAAGACCCACAATAACGTCGATACCAATTGCGACATCAGGGAGAATGTGTTTTATTTTCTGAATAATTTCTCTGAAATCTGCGGTGGAATATTTTCTTCCCATTTTTGTTAGAAGTTCATCACAACCCACCTGGAGAGGTATATGAAAATGAGGACATAATTTTTTACTTTCTTTGAAGAAGTCTAAAAGATCATTATCAAAAAGCTGAGGTTCGATGGAACTCAAGCGTATCAATTCAACACCTTTGATTGCCTCAATATCCCACAGTAGATGAGAAAGAAAATATTTATCCTTCATATTTTCTCCGCCATAAAGCCCGAGATTTATACCACCTAAAACGAATTCTTTATATCCGTTTTCAACTAATTTTTTAATTTGATTTAAAACATTTTCTTTTTTCCTACTTCGTGGATTACCACGACCAAAGGGTACAGCACAGTAAGCACAAAAATAATCACATCCATCCTGAATTTTTATAAAAGCCCGGGTTCTATCTATCATTGAAGTAGTAAAAAGCTCTTCAAACCCGGTTGCCTTTGAAATATCTTGAAAATTAAAAGCATCAAGATTCGCTTCAACACCCCAGTTATTGCAACGGGGCACGCGGTTGATGCTCTCTAAAATTTTTCCTTTTGAATTATTATCTATTATCAAATCAACCTCGCCCAATTTAGTTATTTCCTTATAACTTCGTTGAGCATAACAGCCAGTAACAACAATTTTTACTGAGGGATTCTCTTCCTTTTGTTTGATAGCTTTACGAATTGCATTTCTACTTTTATAGTCTGTGCGGTTGGTTACTGTACATGTATTGATTATATAAATATCAGCAGGTTCATTATAATCCACAACCTTGTAACCAGCATTTATGAAATCATCTAAGATACATGCTGTCTCATATTGATTGACCTTGCAACCGAAGGTTATTGCAGCTATTGTTTTTCTAACCACAAAGACACCAAGACACTAAGATATTCATTTTTATTTATCACCAAAAAAGACACTAAGACAATTTCCGTTGGTTTAAATGTTCCAGGTTGAACCATTTCATTTCCATCAAATCGTCCCCGATTTACCATTACCAGACTGAGACAGTCTGACATAAACAATTCGTTCAACCGAGACGGTTGAACGAACAATAACTTACCACCAAAACTTAAAAAACAAATATTACAGAATTATTCTTTCCCTTTGTGCCTTCGTGGCTATCTTCTCCGCTTGTTACTAAACTTCTGTTTAGTAACATTATTTCTCTTCAGGAGTTAGTTTGTATATTTTTCTTATCTTTTGGGTCTTTGTATCTTTGTGCCTTCGTGTCTTTGTGGCTATCTTTATCCCCAATTCATCCAGTTGTTCTTTGGAAACTTCCGAAGGGGATTCACTCATCAGGTCAGCAGCTTGGAGGGTTTTTGGAAAAGCGATTACATCACGTATAGATTCAGCTTTGCTCATGATCATCACGATTCTATCGATACCCGGAGCTATCCCGCCATGAGGAGGAGTTCCATATTTGAGAGCATTAAGAAAAAAACCAAATTTCTGCCTGAGTTCTTCTTCAGAAAATCCCAGAACATCGAAAATCTTCTTTTGAACATCCAATCTATGACAACGAATACTCCCCGAAGATAATTCGATTCCATTGCAAACCAGGTCATAGAGCTGTCCTATAATTTTTCCGTAATCTTTTTCATTTTCAAAATACTTCAGATGTTCTTCTTTTGGTAAAGTGAACATGTGGTGTGCTGTTTCCCATCTATGTTCCTCTTCATTATATTCAAATAGTGGAAAATCGGTTATCCAGATAAAGTTGTAAGTATTTTCATTATAAAGTTTAAGTTTTCTTCCTAAATGATTTCTAATTCCAGCTAAAATTTTAAAAATCATTTTATCAGAATCTGCAACAAAAAGAATCAAGTCACCGTTCTTTGCTTCTGTTTTTTTTAGAATTCCCTTAACCTCATCTTCACTGAGAAATTTAGAAACTCCACCTGTTAAACTATCCTCCTCAACTTTGCAGTAAGCTAATCCTTTCCCTTCAAGATGTTTTGCAATATCAGTTAAACCATCAATTTGTTTCCTGGAAAAGTTTGCACACTCTTCCGCTACAATACAGCGCACACTTCCCTCAGATTTTATTGCAGATGAAAATACTTTAAATTCGGAATTCTTAAGGACATCTGAAAGGTTAATAAGTTCCATTCCAAAGCGGGTATCGGGTTTATCTATACCAAATCTTTCCATTGATTCTTTATAGGATAATCGAGGAAATGGTATTTTCAGGTCAACATTGATGGTTTTTTTAAACACATACTTAAACATTTCCTCCATCACTGAAAAGATCTCGTCCTGAGAAACGAAGCTCATTTCCAAGTCCAGCTGTGTAAATTCAGGCTGTCTATCTGCACGAAGGTCTTCATCGCGGAAACAACGAGCAATCTGGAAGTAGCGATCAAATCCACCAATCATCAGAAGCTGTTTATAAATTTGTGGAGACTGAGGAAGAGCAAAAAACCTTCCTTTGTGAATCCGACTGGGAACCAGGTAATCACGAGCTCCCTCAGGTGTACTTTTCATCAGCATCGGGGTTTCGATCTCATAGAAATTACGTATCATAAGGAACTCGCGAATGGCAAATACAATCTCGTGACGCAGCAGAATTATATTCTTTAATTTTTCTCTTCTCAAATCAAGATAGCGGTATTTCAAACGCAGGTCCTCTTCTGCTAAAATATTTTCATTTATTTGAACAGGTAAAGGTTCAGAGTCATTCAAAATCAATAATTTTTCTGCATCAATTTCAATTTCACCGGTTGGCATTGCTCTGTTTATATTTTGTTTCTCTCTTTTTACAACTTTCCCTGTTACTGCAATTACATATTCATTCCTCAGTCGATGAGCTTTTTTATGAATTTCCTTTTTTTCTGGTCTGAAAACTACCTGTATTATACCTGAAACATCACGGAGGTCGATGAAAGTTAATCCACCAAGGTCACGGCGACGGTGCACCCATCCCATAACAGTTACTATTTTACTGACGTTATTTATATTCAAATTTTCTGCGAAGTGACTTCTTTTATTTTTTCCAATAAAATCCATTATATCTTCTCCATTTTTTAACACTATACCCTTGTTCACAAGTTGAACTTGTGAACATAATTGAAAGCGAAGTTAAACTTCGCTGCATTAGCGTTACGAAGTGCA
>JAGLWO010000377.1 GCA_023133395.1 Candidatus Cloacimonadota bacterium
ACTGTATGACCTGATGTACTTGAAGCTGAACCTCTCGGAATGACAGGTATTAATTCAGAATTGGCATACCGCATAATATTTTGAACCTCTTCGATTTTGTGCGGTCTTACCACTACCCAGGGCATAGCTTCATGAACCGATGCATCAGAACCATATACATACAAATCAGCTATGTCATCTTTTACATTTTCTTCGCCTACAATTCCTTTTAATCTTTCTATACTTACAAGTCCCAAAATAACCTCCTTTTTTAATAATTTTTAAAGCCAAAAGATTGACTATACTTTGCTAACTTTTTCCCAGAGTTATTGTTATAAAAAGTGATTCTACCTGTTGAACCAGCTTTATCACATATTTTTGCTAAAGTTATACCAATCCCAACTTTTGTGTCATAATCTAATGAATTCCAAAGGAAAGGATTTACCCAAGCTTCATTATAATCAATTTTAAATTTTTTTAAAAGACCTGAATCATAAAGAACTTGTAGTTCATCACTTCTTTTTTTTGTATAAGTTTTTGTTTTTTTCTTTTGTTCTTTTTCAACTAAATTTTTAAGCACCCAGCCAGTCCATCCAACATCAGTTGGAGTTACTCTAAACTTTATCCACCCGTTCTTTTCTTCAAGAACATAAAATTTCTCCCCACTCATAGTTTTACCTGTTTCATCTTTCGAATAATTGGTCCCTGGTCCTGTTCTAATATTAATTCCATCTTTTCCACATACCATTGTATATATCACTTTTTCAGTTTTCATAAATGGTTTAGTTTTTTCCTCTTTTTGTGGTGTTTTTTCTTTCTTTTCTGGAATTCCTTTATTCCCAGTATCACATCCAACCATTAATAATAAAATAACCATTAATCCGATACAACTTTCAACAATCTTTTTATTCATAAGTTTCTCCTGCTTTTAATTTTAGAAGACCATTTCATCTAAACAAGTGTATCCACGCCCAACTTTTTATTGCGTCTAACATCGGAACCAGCGTATATGCTGTGTTATCTGATGTTTAGGCAAGTTAATCATATAATTTTCCCTTTTGAATTTTAAAATGATAAGAGAAAAGTGTTCTTTCAATATCTCTTGCTTTGACCTTAAATTTATCTGCAAAGTATCGAATTTTCATGAGATAATTATACCAATTATTAAATCGAAAATGTTTCCCTTTTGGATTTACTTTTACTGATCCGTATAAATAGAGAACTTGCCAAACCCTAATATCTATCACTCCATAATTCTGTGGATCAGTTAACATAAGGATTGCAGAAGCAGTAGGAATTTGAACACCTTCTAATCGTGTTAAAAGTTCTATCTTCCTCTTATCATAATTCGTAGAAAACACTTTTTTAGAGATTTTAATTATCTCGTCTTCTGAATTGGATAAGTACCACCTTTTAGGACGCCCGCTTTTCCACATTGCCATTTTTAAGAATTCTTCTTTTGTGAAATAACTTCTACTTCGCACATTTTTCAATTCATTTATTAACTCTTGAGTATCTTCCCATTCCTCTGTACTCAGATTTTCTTTTATCAATTCCTCGATGTTTTTGTATTCTTCCTCCATTTTATTGCCTGAATTTCAGATAACCAACTATAGTTACAACCATTTTTCATTACTGAATTTCAAATCTGTGGTTATCATGCCATTATTCCTCTTATTAAAACTTATCTCAAAGTTCCGTGATATTTGGTTGTAAGTTGTTTTGCCTTCACTGCATCAGAACCATAAACATATCGATCAGCAATATCACTCCGAACATTATCTCTACCAACTATTTTTGTTAAATGATTAATATTATTAATTTGCATAAATTCCTCCCTTTCATAATTATTAAAAAATAAAGTCTTTTTTTTACTTAGAAATTCCTCAGAAAATATTTTTTAAAAAATATCAATCATTCTAGCAAGAGCTGCTTTACCGCGGTATTCTGGTAGCAGAATAGGAGCCTTTCTGTTAGTTTTGATACCAGCTTCCTTTATCATTTTAATATATTTAGGTAAATGCTCAAGAGTTAGTTTACCCTGTTTCTTACCTGATTTTATATATTCTGCAGTAGAGATACCAGTTCTCCTGCCAAATACCATAGTATCAAGTGTAGAATTTCCCATTAATCTATTCTTCCCATGGACTCCACCCATAATTTCACCAGCTACCCAGAGACCGTCTATATTTGTATGCCCCCATGGATCTGTTTCAACTCCACCATTCTGATAATGAAGGGTAGGAAAGATAAGAACAGGGTCCTTTGCCATATCAATATTGTTACGTTCATATAACCTATTCATACCCGGAAAGTTTTTCTTAATATAACCTTCTCCATTCTTAACTTCAATCATTGGTGTATCAAGCCATACTCCTCTCAAGCCGGTCGGTGTGGTTATACTTTTATTCTCAACATAACACTCTCTGATTATGGCTGATGCTTCTACATCTCTTGGTTCAAGTGGATAGACAAACGCTTCGCCGTCCTTATTAACAGGTTGAGCCCCTGCACTTCTCAGTTTTTCTGTAAGTAAGTAACCAACAATTTGAACCGGATAAGCAGCACCTGTGGGATGATATTGTACAGTATCAGTATCTCTTAACTTAGCACCGACACGATAAGATAGAATAATGCCGTCTGCAGTTGCTCCATAATGGTTAGTGGTTGGGAAACCTCT
>JAGLWO010000378.1 GCA_023133395.1 Candidatus Cloacimonadota bacterium
GCCTTTGATCTAACTCATCCTTCTTTATTAGGTTTGAATACATTTTCTTTCCTGATAATCTCATTCTTGGTTAGTAAATATCATCGAAATATTAATAAGCAAAAATTCACTATGGTGGTGTTCAGCGTTTGTACTCTAAATATAATCCACTATCTCATTTTTGCTATTTATAACCTGCTAGCTACGGAAATTTTACCGAGATTATTTCTCCTAACTTTATTTGCTGTAATTTATAACACATTATTTTCAATTCTAACGATTTACATATTCTCCGTCATATATAAACTAAAATTATCGATAAATGTATAGAAAACTAACTACACCCAGTATCTTAAGTTACTTAATAATCTTTCTATTTCTGATTTTGTTCTTTTCTATATTTAAATTACAGATAGTTGAAGGAACAAAGTACAGTAATATCGCAGAAAAAAATTACGTCAGAATCAAAACTATCTTTCCTGTTCGTGGGGAGATGTATGATTGCAAATACCGTTCTATTACACTGAATAAACCATCTTACAACCTTTATATTGCTCCCGGAAAGATAACTGACGAAAACAAAGTTGCTGAATTTATAATAAAAAATTTCGATATAAAACTGAAAGAAGTTAAGGAAATTATTCATGATAGCCGATTCAGATTATATCAGGAAGTTCTTATTGTTCAAAACATAAATTTTAAAAAAATGATTAAAACCTCTGAACAACTAAACTATTATCCCTCGCTTTCATTCAAAATTGAAAAAATAAGAAATTACATTTACACTAATCATTTTACCGGTTACGTGGGTAGAATTAATGAAAAAGAATATTTTATATTAAAAGAAAAAGGTTATTCCATTAATAGTTACATTGGAAAAAGTGGATTGGAAAAGTATTATGAAGAAATCTTGAGGGGTAAGAATGGTTATAAAATATTACAGGTAGATGCCAGCGGACAAAACCTACAATTTTTTAAACATAATCTTGAGAAATCTCCAGTTGATGGAACTAATTTAATCCTTACGATTGATAATGAATTACAAAGTTTCGTTAGTTCTATATTCCCTGATGACAAAAATGGCGCTATTGTGATAATGGACGTCGAAACTGGAGGAATTCTTGCCTACGTGAGTAAACCTGATTTTGATCAAAATATTTTCAGTGGAAATTTAAGTACTGAGGAATGGAATGAAATAGTCAACGACCCTGCCAAACCTATGTTAGACAGAATAATCCACGGAACATATCCTCCGGGTTCAGTTTACAAAACTGTTATTGCTACACTCGGTTTGGAAGAAAAAGTATTAAATGAAAAAACCAAACTGGTCAAATGTGTCGGTGGATTGTGGTTCGGGAATAGATATTTCAAATGTTGGTGGAAAAAGGGACACGGACGTCTTAATGTAGTGGATGCCATTAAATATTCCTGTGATGTTTTCTTTTATGATCTTTCCACTCAATTTTCATTAGAACAAATCCACAATTTCACTAAAGAAAATATGCTTGCTGTAAAAACCGAAATTGACCTTCCCGGAGAAAGAGCGGGATTCTTCCCAACCAGACAATGGTACATAGATAATTACGGAAAATATATCAGTATTATCGGTTATAAAGTTAATCTTTGCATCGGACAGGGGGAAGTACTTTTTACTCCATTGCAGGTTTGTTCCTATTACGCTGCTATTGCTAACAATGGGATATGGACACGTCCACATCTTCTGGAAAAAACAATCGAAGAGAAAAAAACACAAACCGTTCAAGTTGAAAGAAAGCAACTACCTCTCTCCATAGAAAATTTACAATTGCTCCAGATGTCCCTGTACAAAGTAGTTAATGAAAGTTATGGAACTGGTGTTGCAGCCAGTTTAAGGGAAGTCATTGTTTATGGTAAAACAGGTTCAGCTGAAAATCACATGGGGGAAGAAACTCATTCCTGGTTTGTCGGTTATGCTAAATGTGAAATGTTCAATATCGCATTTGTTGTTTTCCTAGAAAATGCCGGGCATGGCGGAAGTGTTTCTGCACCTATAGCTCGAAGAATAATTCAATTTTATTATAATCTCGAGAAAATATGAAAAATTTTGATTGGGTAACTTTTATACTTTCGA
>JAGLWO010000379.1 GCA_023133395.1 Candidatus Cloacimonadota bacterium
GCTATTGCTGCAGATCCTTATGGATATCTGGTAAAACCAGTTCGAGAAAAGGATATTATAGCTGCAGTGAAAACAGCTTTTCATATGATCCAAAGAGAAACAAATTCAAAATAAATGTATTAGCTTACATCTTGAAAAGTTTTTAATTTTATTTGTTTGAATTCTATTCTTATTTCTTTAACGTTAATTACAAGATCAGGTTTGAGTTTAACAGCCTTATCACCTGAAGAAATAAACCCTGCAATATCATAACCACACTCGTGAATAATGAAATCGATTACTTCAGCTATGACAGACTCATCTTCTACAATCAGGATACGCTTTTTATCTACCTGACTTGCTACAGAAAGTCCTATAGTAGCGAAAATCTTTAAATACTACTTTATTAATAATGCCTTTATGATCTTAGAATTATCTCCAACTTCTAATCGAATAAAATAAATTCCAGAAGATACTTCTTTATCATTTTTGTCTTTACCATTCCATACTATTGAGTTTACAGGTTGAAGATTTGATGGGTTTATGTGGAAAGTTCTGATCTTTTGACCTTTGATATTATAAATTTCGATTTTTGCTGCGTCAACATCCACAGGAAGTGTGAAAGAAATTGTCGTTTCTGGATTGAAAGGATTGGGATAATTACCAATTAGATTAAAACAAATTTGAGATATATTATTTTCATCAGCTGATGTAAAAATATTAGGAGCTTCGGGAGTTGGATCAATCATAAATACCCAATTATCGGTTCCATCAGGATATCTGCCAAAAGAGATATCTTCTTCTTGAGGACCAAAGCTTAATGTATCAAGTGGAACAATTCCATCAATTTCGTATAATCCGATAAATTCACCATTTGCACTAAGTCTAAAATTAGTGTGCAATGCTCCCTGTACTTCATCATCATCTGTCCAAACTAAAAGGAAACCATTTGCAGGAATTTCCACATTGGGAAATTGCCATTTATCAGGGATCATGGGATCGTCTGTTAAAAAAAGACCCTCCATATTGATTGCTCCAGGATTTGAATTGTAAATTTCAACCCAGTCATCATATTCGCCAAATTCATCACAAATAGTTGTTTCGTTATCTGCCATAAATTCGTTAATGAATAAGCCAGTAGTTCTATCACGTATATTTAACTCCATCAGTTGACTGATAATACTTTCTCTTCTGGCAGTGATATAGGATTTTATCCCAAATATTGTATAATATCCAATAATCAAATCTTCGTTAATATTAATTTCAAAATCCTCATTCGAATACATCTTTAATGTATCAGCATAAACTGCGGGTCTTATTAAATCTGCCAGGGTATCGACTCTGGCAAAAAGCTCCTCTTCAATTATAACATTATCTATGATGTATTGGTAATCCATTTCATATATTTCACAGTAATCGGAAATTTGAAACATCCGTTCAACTAAAGGTCTGGGTTCCCCTTCAAAGGTCCAGTAGATTGATAAATCTATCATCTCTGATGGAGACATTCCTATTGAATAATTCCCAAAAGACAGGTTTAAATCCCAGGGAATATGTACAAATTTATCTGTATCTGTACGGTGATATATATAATAATTATGTCCTTTACAAATATAGCTATCCAAATTAATGAAGAAGTTATTCAATACAGAAAAGAAAAGAAAATTATGAGAGTGGAAAACTGTTTCCAATGAATCCTGTAATTCATCAATATTTGTGTTATTCAAAATATCAATAAAATGAATCAAATCAGACCAGTCATTAATTACTTCATTAGTTTTAAGTTCATAATATAAATAATATGGTTCAGGATCTGCACCCAACCATTCCAATGAACCGTGAGGGTCTCCTTTAAACAAATTACCATCCTCGTTAGAACCAAAATTCTTTTCAACAAATCTCTGATCAATTTGCTCAACATTTGTGTACAAACCCCAGTAATTTCCATTAATAAACAATTTGATAAAGTTAGTCCTAGAACTTGGGATATATTCATTTATAACTTCAGACATTAATTTTTCGCGTAAAAAGCTTGGATCCAAAAATTCATTACTTAAACTTAATTTTGTCAGCCCATAAAATTCCTGGTCTTCAATATATTCATTAAACTTAATTTTAAAGGGTTTTTTATTAGATGGGTATGAGCCCATTGAGGCATTACCCTTAAACCTTACTCCAACACTGTCATATATTTCA
>JAGLWO010000038.1 GCA_023133395.1 Candidatus Cloacimonadota bacterium
TGCACACGCTTCACGGTAGAGCTATTGCATTTGCAACAGGGGTCAAGTTGTTCAAACCGGAATTGGAAGTTATAGTTGTTACAGGTGATGGTGATGCCACTGCTATTGGAGGAAATCATTTTATCCATGCAGCCCGTAGAAATATTGACCTGACAGTTATTCTTTTGAACAATTATATTTATGGTATGACTGGTGGACAATATTCTCCAACTACTCCCATTGGTGATAGAGCAACAACAACTCCGTATGGAAATATAGATCCTGTGTTTGATATCTGTGAACTGGCTTTGGGAGCGGGAGCTGCATTTGTAGCCCGGACTACAGCCTATCATGCTACTGAAGCACAAACTTACATTAAAAAGGCACTTGTACATAAAGGATTTTCACTTGTTGAAATTATATGTGCATGTCCGGTTATTTATGGGCGGTTAAATAAGAGAGGTGATGCTCCTGCAATGATGAAATCAATGAAGGAAAATATTCTTTCAATTAAAACTTATGAAAAACTAACTGAAGAACAAAAGGAAGGAAAAATCAAAAGAGGTATTTTCAGAGAAGTTATAAAACCTGAATATACAGAGGAATATGATAAACTTGTTAAATCCCTGCAAGCTTCTACAGGAGAGGTAGATAATGACAGAACGTAAATTCAAAAAAGAAATCAGACTGAGTGGAAGCGGTGGGCAAGGATTAATTACAGCAGGAATAATTCTGGCAAAAGCTGCTATTCTGGATAAGGCAATAGTCACTCAAACTCAAAGTTATGGTCCTGAATCTCGAGGAGGTGCAAGTAGAGCGGATGTTATTATCAGTAATTCGGAGTTTTATTTTCCTGAAGCTACAAAATTTGATGTATTACTTACTTTAACACAGGAAGCTTGTGATAAGTATTCGGTAAATTTGAAAGACAATGGCATCTTGATCGCAGATAATACTTTTGTGAAAAATATCGTTCTTATGGATTCTGAAATTTATGAATTACCTTTCACCGAGATAGCTCAAAAAAAGTTGGGAACAGAACTCCCAGCGAACATAATGTCCCTTGGTTTCCTGGTAAAAATAACTGGTGTAGTTAGTGAATCTTCGTTAAAAAAGGCGATTAAGAGTTCAATAAAACGTCGGTATGTTGATTTGAATCTGAAGGCGGTAAAAATCGGACTTAAATTAGCACATAATTATATAAAAGAAGATTAGGTTTTTATATTTGGAGTATTTGTGCCGAAAAAGATCAGTCATATTGGAATAGCTGTAAAGGATCTTAATGAAGCTGTTGAATTCTATAAAAAACTGGGTTTGGAGGTTGAGGCAACCGAAATAGTGGAATCTCAAAAAGTCAAAGTTGCCTTTATCCCTGTTGGTGATGTTAGAATTGAGCTATTGGAAGCTACTTCCGAAGACAGCACAATTGCGAAATTCATAGAAAAGAGAGGAGAAGGAATACACCACCTGGCTTTAGGAACCGATAATATTGTCTCAAAACTTAAAAATATAGAAACAAAGGGAATAAAACTAATTGATAAATCCCCACGTAAGGGAGCACATAATTCAAAGATTGCATTTTTACACCCTGAATCCACCCAAGGAGTTCTCCTGGAACTTTGTGAAGAAACAAAAAATGACTCTTAAAATATTTATATATATATAATTTCTTTTGTAATTAATATGAATTTCATTAAAAGAAAATTATTAATTAAATTGTTTGACAAAGTAAGAGTTTTGAAAATTCTCACTTCCCAAAAAAAAAGAAAAGAAATAGATGCTTAAAAGTCAGCTAATTTGGTATTCTTAAATGAGGTTGAGTTGAAGAGGATTTGCTGGTTAAGTTCTGTA
>JAGLWO010000380.1 GCA_023133395.1 Candidatus Cloacimonadota bacterium
GTTTTTGAAGAATAAAATGCAGGGAAAAAATCGATTCTGTATCCATAAACCGGAACCCCATAAGTTTCCAGGAATTCAAGAGTTTTGGGTAGATCCAAAACTGCTTTCGCACCAGCAGAAACAACAATTACAGGAGTTCGGGAAAGTTCTATCATATCGTTGGAAATATCAAAAGAGTTATCTGCAAACCTGTGAACTCCACCAATACCGCCAGTTGCAAATACTTTTATTCCAGCCCATTTTGCAACGATGATAGAAGCAGAAACAGTGGTTGCTCCTATTTTCTTCTGAGAAATTACTCTACTTAAATCCTTGCTAGATACTTTTTCAATATTATCACTTTTAGCAAGTAACTCAAGTTCATTTTCAATCAGTCCAATCTTTATTTTCCCATTCAGTAAGCAAATTGTAGCGGGAATCACTCCATTATCTTTGGCAATTGACTCTAGTTTCTTAGCTATTTTAAAATTTTGTGGGTAAGGCATCCCGTGAGAAATAATGGTCGATTCCAAAGCTATTATCGGTTGATTATTTTCTAAAGCTCTTTTTACTGGTTTCGAATATTCAAAGATATTTTTCATGAAATTCCTGTTTATTCATTTTCCAAAACTTCGACTTTCAGTTTCTTTACACCAGCACCGATAATACCAACCTTTTCTGCGGCTGCATAAGATAAGTCCAGATCACGTCCTTGAACAAAAGGTCCTCTGTCATTAACACGCACGACCACCGAGTTACCGTTATCTTCGTTAGTAACTTTGAGGAGAGTTCCAAAAGGAAGGCTCTTATGTGCACATGTAAGTTTATTCATATCAAATATCTCACCGTTTGCTGTTTGTTTTCCGTGAAATTTCTTACCATAAAATGAACAAACAAAATAGTAAACCTGTCCTTTCTTCACCTTCATTTCTTTCTTTATATCCTCAGAACTTCCAAACTTTTTATGAGTTCGTTTGTAAGCTCCATTTGTTTCATATAAGGTGTTGGAAGAACATCCCATAATTAAAAGGAGCATAAATAGCAACCCGAATCTTCTCAAAATAGCCTCCCTGCCTTTATTAACCCTTTCAAAAACGCAAATAATATCAATTTTGTCTATTTATTTTTCCAGTTGACAGAATTAACTCTAAATTCAAGTTTAATCAAAAAAATTTTAGGAATGACTATGGATAAAACAATTACAGACTTTTTTATCTCCTTAGTAACAATTGATAGCGAATCTAAAAATGAAAAAGCAACTGCTCTAAAATTGGAAGAAGACCTGAAAAAGCTTGGAGCTAAAGTTCAATATGATAATGCTCATAAGAAGACAGACGGAAACATTGGCAATCTATATGCTTACTTTCCGGGAAATATAGAAAAACTTCCCATACTTCTTTGCGCTCATTTGGACACAGTAACACCAGGAAATAACATAAAACCCCAAATAATGGATGATAAAATCTTTTCTGATGGTACAACCATCTTAGGTGCTGATGATAAATCCGGAGTTGCTGCAATCATCTGGGCAATTAAAGAATTGAAAGAGAACAATGAAGATCATGCTCCAATTGAAGCGCTTTTTACAATTTCCGAGGAGATTGGACTTCTGGGAGCAAAACATCTTGATTACTCACTTATAAAATCAAAGATTGGCTATGCTTTTGATGGGCATCACGTTGGTCAGATTACCATTGGAGCACCTTCTCAAAATAGTATGAAATATACGATCCATGGAAAAGAATCTCATGCAGGAGTTGCTCCTGAACAGGGAATCCACGCTATAAAAATCACTTCTGAAGCAATTGCAGCCATGCCCATGGGAAGGATTGATGAAGAGACAACCTGTAATGTGGGTGTTATTAAAGGTGGAACAGCAACAAACATCATTCCAAATCTTGTTGTTTTAAAAGCAGAAGCACGCAGTCATAACGAAGACAAATTGAAACAAATAACTGAACAGATGTCCGATGCTTTATTAAAAACCGCTGACAAATATAAACTAGACGGTTTTCAAGCTAAAGTCAATATCGAAATTGAAAAAAGCTACCAGGCTTTTAAACTAAAAGATGATGATGATGTTATCCATTTGGCAAAAAAAGCAAGTGAAAACTGTGGATTTGAATTTAAAACCAATATTGGCGGTGGTGGCAGTGATGCTAACATTTTCAATGTACATGGATTGAAAATGGCAGTAGCAGGGACAGGTATGGAAAAAGTTCACACTGTTGATGAATATATCGCTATCTCAGACCTGGAAAACTGCGTTAAATGGACTAAAGAAGTAATCCGAGAATATTCTAGAACATAAAGAAACATCCCAATGATAAAAATATCTATTGTCGGCTATGGGCAAATGGGAAAACTTATTGAAGAACTGGCACCCTTGAATAACTGTAAAGTTGTGTCTATTATCGATCCATTAATGAAAACAGATATTACTGAAGAAACAGTTTCAAAAGCTGATGTTTGTTTAGAATTTACAACACCAGAATCTGTTTTCTCCAACATTCAAAAAATAGCAAAAGCTGGTAAAAACCTTGTAGTTGGTACCACCGGATGGTTCGACAAACTCGACGAAGTTAAGGAGCTGGTTAATAAAAATAATATTGGGCTAGTTTATGGCTCAAATTTCTCGTTGGGCATGAACCTGTTCTTTTCGATTGTAGATACCACCACTAAACTAATAAATCATGTAAATGACTACGATGTTTTTGGCCTGGAAATGCATCACAATAAAAAGAAGGATAGTCCCTCCGGAACTGCAGAAATTCTTTCTAATATAGTTCTGAAAGACTATGAAAATAAAAAAATCACTCAATTTGATAGAATCGACAGGAAGATTGAAAGTAATGAATTTCATTTTGCCAGTATACGTGCAGGTAACATTCCTGGAACTCACATGATTGGATTCGATTCTAATGCAGATTCGATTGAACTGAAACATACCGCCAGAAATCGAAAAGGCTTTGCCTTAGGTGCACTTAAAGCAGCTTGCTGGATCAAAGACAAAAAAGGTATTTATAATTTTCGAGAAAATTTCTCTGAAATAATTAAGGATAAAAAAAACTTATGAAATTAAATTTTTTCAAAATGCACGCTCAGGGAAATGATTATATTTATTTTGACTTCCTTGAAAACAAAATTCCTGATATCGATTTTCCAAAACTTTCCAGGAAGATTTCAAATAGACATCTCGGAGTCGGTTCAGATGGAATTGTTATTATCTTGGAAGACCTTGATAGTGACGCCTTTATGAGAATATTTAATTCTGATGGCTCCGAAGGAAAAATGTGTGGTTCAGCATTAAAATGTATATCTTCCTACCTGGCAAAAAAAACCGGAAAAAAAGAACTGAAGATCAACACTGTAACAGGCATTAAAACAGGTTTGATTATGAACGAAGAACTTGATGAAGTTAAAATTAATATGGGAACCCCTGAACTTATAGGCAGAGAGCCTATTGAAATAGAAAATTTCAAGGGTTATCTTGTTCAGACAGGAAATAAACACTTTGTAACTTTTGTTGAGAAATTCACCCCTGATATTGCAAATAGATATGGCCCGATAATCGAAGCCAATACAGATTTTCCTGACGGAATTAACGTGGAATTTGTAAAAATAAATTCAAGGAATTCTATTTTCATTAAAATCTGGGAACTGGGTAGCGGAGAAACTCTTGCTTGCGGAACCGGTGCCTGTGCCGTAGTCTATGCCGGCGTAAAAATGGGATTACTTGATAATATTATCAATGTAATACAACCCGGTGGAACTGTTTTAGTAGAATATGATGGATCGGACATCTTCCTCACAGGAAAGGTGAATTATATTTTTTCCGGGACTTACGAAATATGAAACTAGTATTTTTAATATTTTTGATTTTTATATTGATCTGTTCTTTACAGGCAGATAGCAAATGGCTGGGAAAAGATAAAGCTCTTCACTTCACGGGAAGTGCTTTTATCACCTACTGGAATTATGGTGTAAGTAAAGATATAATGAATAACACAAAAGATGAGAGTATTTATTTTGCTGTAAGTTTTACAGCGCTTTTAGGTGCAGGAAAAGAATTCGGTGATAAGAAAACAAAAAAAACAAATTGGGGCTGGCAAGATATTACATATAATATAGTTGGCATAGCATTTGGAATATTTCTTATCAATAATATGAGGTAATCATGGAGAATAATGAATCCATTGATAGTATTGGAAATTATTTAAAATCCATTCGAGAGAAAAAGAAATTAACAATAGAACAGGTCTCGGAAAAAACGAGAATAAAAACCAGATTTCTGGAAAATATAGAAAAAGATAATTTTAACAATCTTGGAGGAACTGGTTATGCTAAAGCCATCATTCTCAGTTATACAAGAGCTATTGAAGCAGATGAAAAACACATCCTGGAATTAATGAAAGAAAAATTCGAAAAAAAACCAAAGCCTATCTCACGAATAAAATCAATTCAACCAAAGAAATTAATCCTACCTACAAACTTCTTCTCTATCATTTTCCTCATTATAGTTGCAGTTTTGCTGACTTTCCTTGTGATAAACTTATATAAAAACGATATATTAACCTGGCCCCCATTCCAAAGAGTGGAAAAAAAAGTTGAAATTAAACAAAA
>JAGLWO010000381.1 GCA_023133395.1 Candidatus Cloacimonadota bacterium
GTGCATAAACTCCCATGCGTGTATTGGAACGTTCTCCTTTCCATTCCTGGGTTGAGCGGGGATTGTAGCCCAGAGCCATCTTGAAGCCGTAATCTTTTAAAAAAGCATCTTTTACGTTTTTACCATAGTTTCTGATGATCTTAGCTCGTCCACCTATCAAATTTCCACTGCCAGGAACTACACAACTGTAAAGAACTCCAAAATCAACTGCATCTTTGAAAGCCCTGTCATCGAAATAAATGCTGTTAAGAGGATCGTTCATAGGATTTATCTGGTTGATATGGTCATTAGTTTCAGCTTCCTGCCAGGGTTCTCCATCGCGGTCCATACCGATATGGGAATGCGCATCAATGAAAGCTGGGGTTACATATCCTTCGTAGTCTGCTTTCATTTTTTGGGAAGTGACATCAATGATTTTATTGCCATAAACTACAATAAATCTGTTCTTAAAGCTTTTCTTACCATCAAAGAGCACATTGGCTTTAATAACAATTTTCTTACTCATGATTATCTCCTTATTAATTCTTTTTACGTTCTTAATATACTTAGCAATAATTATATTACATATCTAATTAGTTGAAATAAGATGGATTTTATTATTCGACTCAAGTTATTTGATAAATTCAACATACGCTCCTCTGGATGGAACAATATCATAAAACTGCGGAACAAGTCCTGTCTTTTTGGAATATACGTCCAGAATTTTTTCTTTCAGATGCTCAACGCTGTAATTTTTCACCAGATAAATAACACAACCGCCAAATCCAGCTCCAGTTAATCTTGCTCCTAGAACTCCCGTCTCATCTTTTCTAATTTCTACCAGTAGGTCAAGTTCTTTGGTGCTGACTTCATAAAGCTCTTTCAAGCTTTTATGGGACTGGTACATCAGCTTTCCGAAAGCTTCAACATTTCCTTTTTTCAGAACTTCTACAGCCTGTTTTACTCTCTTATTCTCATAAATTACATGTTCGACTCTTCTCTTTAATTCTTCAGGAAGGTACGATTTGTATTTTTCCAAGTCATTTATAGAAACATCTCGCAAAGATGTAATTTCAGGAAGATATTTCTGCAGGATTTTCACTGCATCTTTGCACTCTTTTCTTCTTTCATTATAGGAAGAATCTGCCAGCTTTCTTTTAACCATCGAGTTACAGATGAGAAACGAATAACTCTGTATTGATAAGGGAATATATTTGAAGTCCAGAGTTCTGCAATCTATGAAAAGTGCATTGCTTTCTTTGGAGAGCAAGGATGCGAACTGGTCCATAATTCCGCATTGCACACCAACGAACTCGTTTTCTGCTTTCTTTGCAAGTTTGATCATCTCAATCGGTTTAATATCCAAATTGTATAATTCTTTGAAGGAAAGCAATGTTGCAATTTCAATCGAAGCGGAAGATGAAAGACCAACACCTTCAGGGACTTCGCTAAAGATCAGCACATCCATTCCTCCAATTTCATATCCTGCATCAAGAAGAACTTTTGCTATTCCACGCTGCAAATCGCTCCATTTCTTTTGTTGTGAGGGTTTTATATTTTCTAAATCAAATTCATCCTTTTCGTTGTATTTCAGATCATAGAGTCGTACTTTTCCATCATCGTTTTTGGAAATGAGTATATTTGTGTATCTATCAATGGCGATTGGAAGTACGAAGCCGTCGTTGTAGTCTGTGTGTTCACCGATAAGGTTTACTCTACCTGGAGCACGGATAATGTGGGTAGGAGATTTGTGGAAGATTGCTTTATATTGTTTTATCAGTTTTTCTTTGTTCATAGTGCTATTTCTCTTCTTCCCACTTCCTGAGTTTCTCATCATTATGAATTATCTTTCCATCAACATAAACAGAATAACCCATCGGATATTTCTTATATTCTTTCGATTTATCCGGTGACTGCCAGACGATCGTAATTTTTTCTCCCCGATAATTAACATTTTCCAGCAGGAAATGATCCAGTCCAAAAGGAAGTGGATCGAGTTTGATGCGACCATCTTCCTGTGGCTCAAAGCCCACAATATGACGAATGATGATATCTATCCACCAGGAGTGCATATA
>JAGLWO010000382.1 GCA_023133395.1 Candidatus Cloacimonadota bacterium
ACCATTGCGTCCTCAATAACAATGTCTTCTACTGTTTGCTGGTAGTACATTTCGCCCTCTGCAGAAACTTCAAAAGTTCCGTTCGGTAAATATAGTTGATAGAATCCTTCATCATTTACCCCAGTACCATACCAGTTTGTACCATCAAAAGCATTTACCCAGCAATCTTCTGCAGGTTCCTGAGTAACGGAATCATACACATGTCCCTCAATTCCACCTGTAACAGTATAAATATGGAAATCAATTCCTGTGGAACCGGAAATAATATTATTGTAATATTCAACAACGTAGACACCTGGGATGTCCTCAATATCGACATTGACGCAGTAGCCACCAAGAGCATTTGCTTCGCTGGCAACATGGAGAATATAATTACCATTTGCCCCGCTCTCAGTTTCTGTCATTCCAAGCTCACTCCAGCTATCTATTTCAAATCCGGCTGTAGGAACATCATCCAGATACACCGTACCTTCTATTGTGGAATCAGTTTCATATACCAGAAAATCTACAGTTTCTGTACCACCTTCTTCTACATATACTTCAACATCCTCCGCACATAAATAATCAGGAATCAGACTATCCCAACTGGGTTCGACTTCCCACCAACCTTCGATCACAGTAAGATTGTAATACCCGAATTCATCTGTCTCAGTTGAAACACCACCTGGCATTTGCCCCCCTGCATAAACTGTTACACCCACGACTGGAGCACCGTTCTCATCCAGAACCGTTCCTTCTATAGTTGCATTTCCAAGAACAAAATTGAAATCATAACCGGTAATATGACTATTGATATTTACATCTACATACACTGTATCAGGGAACATTCCGCCACCCAGAACATCAAGTGGGTCAAAAGCCATAACCATATAATCCGTTACTATAGGTACAAAATTTTGATAATTTCCAGATGCATCAGTAGCTGTCATCCACATATTTTCTTCACTGGACACAGCTGCAATGATAACATTTGGAGCTGTTGGAGTAACCAAACCGGAAACGGAATAATCTGATGTAATTGGATCTATCCAGAGATATGCAGCATCAATACCACCGGTATCTTCCGCCACAAAAAATAACCCAAGGTTGGAAACACGATTCGGTCCATCTTCATCACCATAAAAAGTTATCTGATATACTCCCACTGTAGGGTCTTCATCATCAAGACCATTATCTAATATTTCATCTTCTGTATCGGGAACAAGTAGATCTATACTATCCTCCCATATCTCATTACCATTCATATCTGCCCACATACTTATATTTGCTTCCGAGCAGCCATCAGAAAAATAGATGGTTACAACAAAATCATCACCCTGAGTGATCGTTGCCTGATCTTCTCCGTTTATCTTCACATCCATAGGATCCCTGTTACCGGGTTCAATTGGGTATGATCTTACAGTTGTTTTTTCTTTCTTTTTTTCATAATTAAACTGGAAAGGATTGGAAATCTTTATACGCTCTGAATTATGATGATTATTCCTCACCAATTGAAGCGCAGCATTTTTCTTGATGATTTCCAAATTATCACTTCCCTGAAACGCAAATACCTGAGATGAAATCAAACTAATGAAAATTAAACTTAAAATAAACTTTTTCATTTTTCTCCTCCTTGAATATTTAATTGCAATTAATCTTTATCATGTCAATGAATTGAATATGAAATCTCTTTGTCAAGTATAGAATTTACATAAAAAAATTTGACCAAAATAAAATAAAATGAACTTTAGAAATTAATTGACGCTTCCGCCTGATTCAAAATATTCGAGATGTAACTTCGAGTAAAAAAGGTTTATTATGAAAATTGCGATTATTGGTTTTGGAGCGGCTGCTATCGGGTTTATAGAAAGAATCAAAGACACAAATAATGAGATTCATATTTTCGAAAAAAGTAAGGATGTCTATTCATCAAGCATTTCAGGTATTCGTGCTGATGGAAAGCTGTTTGTTTCCAGGGAAATGGGTGGAGACCTTGATATAGCTCTTTCACTTCAAAGAAAGCTTGTTGATTTTTATATTAATAAAACAAAACATAAAAAATTTGAAAAAGGTATTTCTTTCTCGAATATGGAATTTTACAGGAAGTTTTATGAAAAAGGTTTTTTACCTGTACTGTCGGAATTCTATCATATAGGGACAGAGCAGCTTAAACAGGTTCTTTACAGCATTTATGAAGATCTCAAAACATATAAAAATATCCATTTTCATTTCCAGGAGGAAATTAGCAATATTGAATACAAAACCGGGAAAGTAAAGCTGAGTAATGGCGAAGTATTCGATAAAGTTATTGTATCTGTAGGAAGAAGTGGGCATAAATTTGTGAAAAAAATGATAAATAAATTTCCTGAACTAATTGTCGATAACACAAAGGTCGATCTTGGAATTCGATTTGAACTTCCAGACCACATTGTAGAAGAACTCAACAAAGAAATGTATGAATTCAAAGTTAAGTACAAAAGCAAAACTGGTTATATGGTTCGTACTTTCTGCAATAATCCCAGCGGTTTCGTAGTAACAGAGAATTATGAGGATTTCGTAACAATTAATGGTCATTCCAAACTGAAGGAGAAATCCAAAAACACAAATTTTGCTATTCTCACCACTGTACAACTTACCCAGCCTTTTGATGATCCTATCGGGTATGGTTCTCACATTGCCAAACTAACAAACATTCTGGCAGGTGAAAATAAGGTTATACTGCAGACTTATCATCATTTCAAAATTTCAAAAAGGACCAAACACCTTTACCGGGTTTCCCCTACTTTGGATGAAAAATATTATATCCTGGGTGATATTAATCTGGCATACCCGCGCAGGATTGCAGAAAGTATTATCGATTTCATTGAAAATTTAAATAAGGTTATTCCCGGTGTTGCCAACGATGACAACCTGCTCTATGCTCCAGAAATTAAATTTTACTCTAATCTGTTGGATAATGATAAATTTGAAAATCTTAAATTTATTGGTGATTGTTCCGGTGCCACACGTTCCATAATTTATGCCACTGCTCATGGCTGGCTGTTGGCAGAAGAGGTATTAAAAAGTTAAATTCAATAATATTAAAAATTTATGGGAAATCTTAGAAAAATGGAGAATTAAATGACAAAATCAACTATATTTCTAATATTATCCCTCATCCTCATTTCCTGTGTTATGAATATCGGGGATGTCAACCAGAGAAAAGTAGAACTAAACTTCAAAAACGACATTATGATGAAGTCCAAAGTTGAAGTTGTAAGGTAAATAACGAGGATATAAATGAGTAAATTTACTCATGTAATAAAACGCAGTGGTGCAATTGTTCCTTTTCGGCAGGAACGAATAGCAAATGCAATCTATCGAGCAGCTGTAGCTGTTGGTGGAAGGGATAAAAAAACAGCAGAAAAGCTGGCTGAGAAAGTTGTAGTAGAACTTGAGAAAATCTTTCCTGAAAAGCATAAACCTCATATTGAAGAGATTCAGGATGCAGTGGAAAAAGTTCTTATCAAGAACGGACACACCCAGGTTGCTAAAGAATATATTCTTTACCGTAACGAGAACATAAAACGCAGGATGGAAAAAGCTAAAAAAGATGCTCAACCTTCCGAAAATATTCCATGGACCAAGATCTGGCATATTATGGATTGGGCTGTTTCTCATAATGTACATACAGTTGAAGCACTCAATGAGCGCATTCGTAAAGGTGAATTCCCCCACCTTGTTCATGAATCTGAAGCAGCTTATGAAGACGATGTAGCTACAGCAGCAAATTATATAGCTGAACGAAGTAAAAAACTGAAAATGGTGTTTATCAGTGGACCTTCTTCTTCCGGTAAGACGACAACGACAATTAAATTAGAAAAGAAACTGAAAAAAACCGGACTTAAATTCAAATCGTTTGTAGTGGATAATTATTTCTTCAACCTGAAAATGCATCCCAAAGATGAATTTGGAGATTTTGATTTTGAAACTCCACAAGCCCTTGATCTCCAGCTTATAAATAAGCATATAAAAAAGATCTGTAATGGAGAGAGAGTACTAATTCCTTATTATGATTTCAAAACAGGAACACGTTATCCGAACAGAACTCCGATGAAACTTAAAAAGAAAGAAATTCTTCTAATCGACAGTCTGCATGGACTTTATCCTGAAATGAGTGATGGTATTCCTGATGAATTTAAATTTAAAGTTTACCTGGAACCACTTCTGCAGATGAAAGCATCCAGCGGTCGTTATATCCGCTGGACTGACATCCGAATGATCCGACGTATGCTACGTGATTCTGTTCATCGTGCTTATAACCCCACGCAAACCCTGGAACACTGGCATTATGTCCGCTCCAGTGAAACTCGTCATATTATTCCATATATCAATACAACCGATTACATTATAAATAGCGGAATGCCTTATGAAATACCTTTGTATAAAGCAAAATTATTTAAAGAATTCGAAAAATGGAATACCAAATATAAAGATGACCCATTAAAAGAAGATGCTTATGAACGGGCTTCGCGTGTTTACAATGTTCTTAAAGCAGTCGAACCTGTTGAAGATGACTCACCGGTTCCGCCCGATTCTGTTCTACGTGAATTCATCGGTGGAAGTGTTTATGAATATTAAACTATTTATCATTTAGTATACTATTTAATAATTTGACAGAAAACTCCACTCTAATTTTTTTATGCAAAATTAATCTATAAGGAGATAGGGAAATATGAAAAAGATAGTTATATTTTTAGTGTTTTTTATTTTATTATCAGACTTAGTTGCGCATTCAGACAAAGTAATATTTCAAACGAACGTTTCTGAACTTAACAATTTATCACAACAATTTCTAATCAAATGGGAACTGAAACACAAAGAAGCATTAAGAAAAGCAGAAGAAATGGATATCCCTACAATTATCGATAATGAAGATGTATATATGGAATTGGTGTATTTTGATGAATTTAATGTTCCGATTTATCATATTACAACAAACTCAAATGCTGCAATTACAATCTCAACTGATCATGTTCATCCCGGAGGTTCTGCCGGTTTGAACCTTACGGGAAGCGGATTTACTATTCGAGAATGGGATGCTGGTGGAGTTCTAATGACTCACCAAGAATTTACAGGAAGGCTTACAAACGGTGACGGAACATCAGGCACGCATTACCATTCTACCCATGTTGCAGGTACTATCATGGCTGCCGGTGTTCAGGTAAATGCAAAAGGTATGGCTTACGAAGCAGATTTGAAGTTTTTCGATTGGAATAGTGATACATCGGAAATGGCAACGGAAGCAGCGTTAGGAATGTTACTCTCCAATCATTCATACGGTTTTGGTAGAGGTTGGGTTTGGACAGGTTCTTCTTGGACATGGTACGGACAAGCCGCAGCTGGTGAGGATTGGAGCTTCGGTTTTTATAATAATAATTCCAAAGATTTTGATATAATTGCATATGATGCACCGTATTATTTAATTATCGAATCAGCGGGAAATGATCGTGGTGATGGTCCAGGAGACGATCCAACTCACCCAAATGATGGACCTTATGATTGCTTAGCAGATATGGCAGCAAGCAAGAACGTTCTTACTGTTGCAGCTGTAAATGACCTTACAACTACATATTCTCAACCAAGTGATGTTGTAATGTCCTCTTTCAGTAGTTGGGGTCCGTGTGATGACGGCAGAATTAAACCTGATATTTCTGCAAATGGTGTGGGATTATATTCTACAGATGACGATTCTGATACAGATTATACTACACTTTCTGGAACATCCATGGCGGCACCTTCGGCTACCGGTTCGTTGGCTCTTATTCAAGAACATTATGAAGAAACAAAAGGTTCCGGATTGTTTATGCGTTCTTCCACTCTTAAAGCGCTTACTTTACATTGTGCTGATGAAGCCGGATCCTATGACGGACCTGACTATTCTTTTGGCTGGGGATTGATGAATACCGAAAGAATGGCACAATATATTTCGAATGACGGAATTGATGTAAGAATTGAAGAAATAACTTTAACAAACGGCGGAACATATCAAGTTACTTTACCCGCTGTAGGAACCGAACCTTTTAAAGCAACGATATGTTGGACGGATCCTGAGGGAACACCCGTAACACTTAGTTTAGATCCTTCTGATCCAATGTTAGTTAATGATCTTGATATTAGAATCACAAAAGATGCAAGTACCTATTATCCCTGGAGTTTAAACAGATTAATTCCCGCAAATGCAGCTACAAACAGCGGAGATAATTCCGTAGATAATGTTGAACAGGTTTATATAGCGAATCCCGCTGCCGGTAATTACACAATTACTGTCACTCATAAAGGAACTTTGATTGACGACGCAGGCAGTACTTCGCCGCAACAATTCGGTTTGATAATCAGCGGAATAGAATCGGGATATCCGTTGTGTGATATTACAAATCCTTCAAATAATGAAGTTATTGAATTTGGAACTGTAGAAACAATATCTGTAACAGCTTCTGACCCCTCTCGGTCTATTTCCAATGTAAAAATTTATATTGATGGTATCTTAAAAACAACTCTTTATTCCGAACCATTTGAATATGTCTGGGATACTGGAAATGAAACTTTAGATTATCACACAATAAAAGCAACCGCCACGGATAATGAATTAAATACAACTGAAGATATTATAACAGTTCGAGTGGCAAATCCGATCACAAACATATTTGAAGATGATTTCGAAACAGATACAGGTTGGAGTTTGTCCGGTGAATTTGAACGTAATGCTCCCGGTGGACTTGGAGGAGAACACGGAAATGCAGATCC
>JAGLWO010000383.1 GCA_023133395.1 Candidatus Cloacimonadota bacterium
AAGGATTTCTTATAAAAAAGCAGATAGACTGGAGCAGGAATCCCTGGAGTTTCATAAAAAAGTGAGAAAAGGTTTCTTTGAAATTGCTAAGATTGAAAAAAATCGTTATATTATTATTGACGGAAGAGATAGTGTAGAAAAAATTCACAAAGAAATAGTGAAAATGTTTGAGGAAAAAATTAGGAAGGTAAAAAATGAAACTAAATAGGATGAGTAAGATAATCATTTCAATCAGCGTTCTTGGTTGGATCATTATTGGTTTCCTTTTGTTCAGTTCAGTTAGTATTGATGCAAAAAATTCCAACCAGACTAATGTCTATAAAAAATTAAAATTATTCAATGAAGTTCTCTTTAAGGTTCGTGAGAATTATGTAGATGAATTAGACATTGGTACACTGATCGAATCAGCAATAGATGGAATGCTCGAAGAAACCGATCCACATACAGTCTATTTTACTCCTGATGAATTCGAAAGATTCAGTACAGACACAAAAGGTGAATTTGGTGGTTTGGGCATTTCAATTGATAAAAAGGGTGATTATATAACAGTAGTTTCACCCATTGAAGGGACTCCGGCTTATCGAATGGGAATTCTTTCTGGTGATAAGATAGTTAAAGTAGATGGTGAAAGCATTGTGGGTCTTGCAACTAATGAATCCATAAAACTTATGCGGGGTGAACCTGGAACGAAAGTGGTTATTACGATTCTGAGACCTGGAGTTGAAGGTGAACTTGATTTTGAAATAATTCGTGATATAATTAAGGTCAAAAGCATTCCTTATGCTTTTACTTTGAAGGATGGTATTGGATATATAAGAATTCGCCAATTTAATGCTAATACAACAAAGGAATTAAGAGAAAAACTTGATGAACTCGAAGCTGAAGGAATTCGAGGATTGCTTATTGATCTCCGCTTCAATCCAGGTGGGCTTTTAAACGAGGCTATCAATACTGTAAATGAATTTGTTGGGAAAAATAAGCGTGTGGTTTTCACAAAAGGAAGAACAAAACAGACGAATTTAGAATATTTTACAAAATATAATAGAATGCGCTCAGGATACCCTGTTGTTGCCCTTATTAATGCTGGTTCTGCCAGTGCAGCTGAAATTTTTGCTGGTTCTCTGCAGGATTGGGATAGGGGACTCGTGGTGGGTAAAACATCTTTTGGAAAAGGATCAGTTCAAAGATTGTTCCCTCTTTCTAATGGGAATGGAATTAAAGTGACCACTGCAAAATACTACATTAATTCAGGAAGATGCATTCATAAAGAACTGAATGATAAACTTCTTAAAGATAAACGAGTTCAGAATGGAGAAATTTCCAGGGAAGAAATAGAAGAAATGGAAGATGAAGCAGAAAAAGAAAGTCATAAAAATATTTTTTATACTTCAGAAGGAAGAATCGTCTATGGTGGAGGTGGTATAACTCCAGATATAGAGATCGAACAATCCAGGCTTACAAAATTGGGAGTTGAACTTCGCAGGAAAAATGTTTTCTTCAACTATTCTGTGGATTATATGATTAAACATGAAAGCGAAATAGAGAAAAATTTCATTACAACCGATAAACTCATTCAGGATTTCCTTGAGTATGCCAAAAAAGAAGGTATCGAATTTGAACATGCTGAAGTCGATAGTACATATGATTGGATTAAAAATGAATTAACTGGCAATATTGTTGGTAGAAAATTAGGAGCGGTTGAGCTGTATAAAATTGCAATTAAGGAAGATACTCAACTTCAAAAGACATTGGAAATATTTGAGAATTATGCTACACTGGAAGAAATGTTTGCACATGCAGAAGAGTTGAAAAAAGAAAAAGAAGAACTCACAGGAAAGAGTGAGTAATAAAAACTTATGAAGTAAATTTTTCATTAAAAACCTTCAAGGTACCTAAGACCTTGAAGGTTATTTTTTCTATTTATTCTGTCTTACCTCATCCAGCACTTTCTTTGCAGCAGGTACAAAGCCAAAAAATTCTGTTATCTTTTCGCAAGGATAATCGCTGCAATAGGCGCAGTTTGAAATGTTCTTTTCTCTACAGCATTTTCTTATCGGGCAAACTTTACAATAACGGAAAATCCTTCCAGTTGTAGTTAAACATCCATCACAGAAGATGTCGTCAGGCTTTAGAGCAGCTTTATGCATTTTTGACCATTCTTTAGCTGTTTTTTTTCTTAGTTCTGCATCATTATTCAAAGTTGCAAGAAATGCATTGCACTCTGTACAGATAAGTCCGCAACAGGCTATCATTTTTTCCATCAAATCCCCTTTATCTGATTTTTATTAAATCTTCGATAGAGACTTCAAATAATTCCATCTGCTCATTAGTTATTATCAAAGTCTTATCATCATCAAAACAGACAGCTTCACACTGTTTTGCTTTTATCGGAAGCCAGTAAATGTTCCCGTTGAAGTAATCATCAGTATCACTTTCAAAGACCCAGATGGCTTTATATGTTAGTACAGC
>JAGLWO010000384.1 GCA_023133395.1 Candidatus Cloacimonadota bacterium
TATCTCCCGAAGATATTAAAAAAGCCGTAGCAAAAGTTAAAGAAGATAGCCTGACCGCTCAGAAAGGATTCGATGACCTTGTGAAAGACATGGAAAAAATCGAAGGTCTTTTCACTCTTTACAGGGATAAGGAAGAAGGAACAGTTTTCCTTCAGATCGATCCCGAACAGTTCGGAGAGATATATCTCTGCACAATGACCCGTCAAACTGGAGACGCATATATTTTCGATGCTTCCGCTATGATGTGGAATTTTCCATTTTTTTTCAAAAAGATTAATAAAAGAGTACAATTAATCCAAAAGAACTTGAAATTCAGAGCTGACGAACCTTCAATGAGTCGTGCAATAGAAAAATGTTTAACTAATTCAATTATAGCATCGTCCAAAATAGTTTGTAAACCTCATAAAGAAACAGGAGCTATCCTTATAAAAGCATCCGACCTTTTTCTCAAAGATATGGCAAATGTTGAAAATATTACAGACAGATATAAAATGAAATTTTCTTTCGATGAAGATAACAGCTATTTTGCAGAACTTAAATCTTTCCCCCTGAATACTGAGATCGATGTTGTTCTACACTATAAAAGCAATAAATGGCGAAATATTTACACTCTCCCGGATTCAAGGAGCATGATTCATCGTTATCATTACAGCCTTTCCGAGATTCCGGAAACAAATTATAGACCACGTTTAGCAGACGATAGACTCGGACACTTCACTACAATTTTCCAGGATTATACGGATATTTTAACTGATTCCCCTTATGTACGCTACATAAGACGATGGCATATTGAGAAAGAAGACCCGAAAGCAAAAATTTCTAAAGCTAAGAATCCCATTGTCTTCTGGCTGGAAAACACGATTCCCATAGAATACCGAGATGCTTGCAGGAAAGGTGTTTTACTCTGGAATGATGCTTTTAAGAAGATCGGTTTTAAGGATGCAATTGTAGTCAAAGAAATGCCTGATGATGCAGATTGGGATCCTGCTGATTCGCGTTATAACACAATTCGCTGGATAGTACAACCTGGAGGAGGATATGCTGTGGGACCGTCACATGCAAATCCATTCACCGGTGAAATCTACGACGCAGATGTTCGTATCAGCGTAGATTTCCTGCGCTTTTATTTCAAAGAATATGAAGAAATTATCAACCCTGGAGCCTGGATAGATGGCTTACATTCTGCTCAATGGAATGATAA
>JAGLWO010000385.1 GCA_023133395.1 Candidatus Cloacimonadota bacterium
TATTAATGGACATTACAGTAAAAGAAGATGTAGATGATTTAGAAGCAGCAAAGCATATTTCCAATTTTAATGTTCCAATAATCTTTCTTACCAACAATTCAAGTAAAAAATTAATGAAGCAGGCAAAAGCAATCGAACCATCAGGATATTTATTTAAACCAATCAAGGAAAAAGAACTTATCACTACAATCGAAATGACCCTCTATAAAAATGACATGGACAGAACTATCAGGGAAAGTGAAGAACGGTACCGTAAACTTTTTGAAACATCTACTGATGCTTTGATGATGCTTGATCATAGTGGTTTTTTTGACTGTAATAAAGCAACACTAAAGTTATTTGGATTATCAAATAAAGAAGAGTTTTTAGATTTACATCCTTCGGAAATCTCTCCACGTACCCAACCGAATGGCGAAAGTTCCAGACTTGCTGCAGACAGGCATATTAACCACGCCTTTAGAAAAGGTCTTAATAAATTTAATTGGGTTCATAAAAGAAAAAACGGGGAAGATTTCCCTGCTGAAGTATGGTTAACAGCTTTCCGCCTAAATGGTAAAGATGTACTTCAGGCTACTGTTCGCGACCTGACGGAAAGTAGAAAAGCCAAGGAAGAACTGCAAAAAGCCCATGATGAGTTGGAAAACAGAATTAAAGAACGAACTGCAGAATTGACAAAATCAAATGAACAACTTCAAAAAGAAATCAATGACCGTATAAAAGTTGAAACAGCTCTCCAGAGAAAAACCCATCAACAGGCATTGCTATTAAAAACTGCACGTTACATTAATTCCAGTCTCGATGTTAATGAAGTGTTAAAAAGAATTGCCTCTGAAGTTATGGAACTGTTAAGCTCCTATGGTTGTACAATTTATCTTCTGGCTGAAGACGGCAAAACCCTTTTTCCTCAGGTAGTCACTGATCCCGTTTATGAGAAAGAGATTATGTCCACACCTTTAGATATTGATTCGAGTTTCACTGGTAAAGCAGTAAAAGCAAAACAAAGTTTGATGTTCAACAATGCTGTAGCCAATGAGAATGGGTATCAAATTCCCGGTACATCTGAAGAAGAAGAGGAAAGGATTATTGTTGCTCCTTTTGTCTCGGATGGAAAAGTCTTGGGTGCTATGTGTCTTAATCGTATTGGACCCTATTACACTGAAGAAGATCTTGCTCTAGCAGAGACATTTGCACATTATGCAACTACAGCTCTGAAAAATGCTCAGACATTCCAGGAATTGCAACATGAAATTGATGAACGTATTCAAGCTGAAAAAGCGCAGATGGAAAGCGAAAAAAGATATGAAGATCTTCAATCCAATATTCCTGTGTGTATTTTCCGATCCACACCTCAAGGTAAATTGATTTCAGTGAATCCAGCGATGATAAAAATGTTTGGTTTTAATTCCGAAAAAGATATAAAAGCAGTTTCAACTAAAGATTTTTATCCAAATTCAGATGACCGTGAAAAATTAATGAAAATACTTCTTACTGAAGGTTTAGTTAGCGATTTTGAAGTAGAACTTTACCGCAAGGATAAATCAATATTATGGTGTTCGTTGAATATTAAAACAATACACGATGAAGATGGTAAATGGATATATCAGGATGGTATTATAACTGACATTTCAGAAAGAAAGCAGGCAGAAAAAACCCAGTCTGTATTATATAATATCGCAAATGCTGTTAACTCAACAAAAAACCTTAACGACCTCTTTAAAAGGATTCATCAAGAATTGGG
>JAGLWO010000386.1 GCA_023133395.1 Candidatus Cloacimonadota bacterium
GAACCTGCTGTATTAAAAGAAATAATAAAATTGGAAAAATTCTTGAAGAACCTGCAGGATGTGCACAGTCCTCAATCTATTGCTGACTTGATCTGTGAAATGAACGATGTGATGAATGACCGTTACTGCATTCCGGACACACGAGAAGGTGTGGCAAATCTCTGGTTCTTTTTAGAAGGAAACGAAATTCTTCCACAACTGATCAATTCTCAAAATGATGAAGGATTAATTCAGGCAAAACTGGGAACTGTAAATACAGGAAAAGTTAATCTTGTAACCGATGAAATAGATAAATTTATTTCCGAAAAAATTAATTCTGATATGCTAACTATAGATCTAACAAAAGCAAATTCTAATTTAAAGGAAATAAGCAAAGAAAGAGCAGAAAATATTTCGAATATGATTTATTATGATGCAATTCAATATGATATAGAAATAAGTGATAGAAATGCTTTGGAAAAAATCCTGCAGAAATATCTAAATCAAGATAATTCAATTAAACAACAAATTCCGACTTCCAATCTAAACAAAAAATTTACAGACTATTTTAATGATGAAGATAGTGATTTGTTGATCGAGTCGGAGAGAGTACGGGAAAAAGTTGTAAAATCGCTTATTAACTATACAAAGAATAATTCTAATTATTCTGAAAAAGAGATAATTTTTCAATTAAAGAAAGTTGTTCCGAGTTCATATTATCAGGATGACCCTGAATTATTGGATTATGCAGCTATGTCGCTTAATTCAATCATCGAGAATGAAATCGAATGGAGTAGAGTTAATTATCTTATCAAAGAAATAACACCGTTATTTTCTGAAAATATCGAGCAAAATTCTGATTTTCAGAAGAACTTGATCGGTGATCTATGGGGAATTAATTCTACTATAATTCATCTTTCTGCTTTGAAATATAAAAATTTAAAAAATGATAATCAGAATACACAGATCCATTTAAAATTACAGCAAACCGGGATGCCGATAATTTATAAAGACATCGACAACAACATAGTTTCCAGTCAGACATTCAGTCTTATTTTTGCGATAGGGCTTGTGCTTATTTTGTTGGCAATTCAATTTAAATCAGTTATTGGTGGATTCATTTCCATTTTACCAATAATTCTGACAGTGCTTTTTAATTTTGCAATTATGTGGATTCTCAAAATTCCTTTAGATGCTGCAACTGTGATGATTGGAAGTGTCGCCGTTGGAATCGGAATAGATTATACGATTCATTTCAATAATCGTTTTCATTTAGAGATCGAAAAGAAAAACAGTGTGGAAAATGCTCTTGAAACAACTTTGAGAACAACTGGGAAAGCCATCATAATAAATGCCTTTTCCGTGATGTTCGGTTTCCTTACATTATTATTGGGAAGCATTGTACCGATGCAGAGATTCGGCTGGTTGATCGCTCTAACAATGGTGATCAGTGCCACAGCTTCGATCACATTCCTGCCTTCACTTCTTTTGATCACACACGCTTCCTTCATTGGAGACTTGAAACATATAGCGTTGAGACGAGCAATAAATATCAAAGCAAATATAAAACAGAAAGTGAATAATTTCAAAGAAAAAAAATGAGGAAACAATTATGGAATGGAAAAACAAATTAATGAAGCACTTTAAAAAGAAAAAAGTGGGTCTTGTTCTTGGCTGCGGTGGTGCAAAAGGGTTATCTCATATTGGTGTAATAAAATTTTTGGAAGAAATGGAAATAAAAATTGATTTCATTACCGGTGCGAGTATCGGAGCTTTGATTGGAGGAGCTTATGCAAGCGGATTAAGTATCAAAGAACTTGAAGATATTGCTTTGGAAACCGATCTAACATCCACAGCAAAGTTTTTTTCACCCGGATTTGGGAAATCAGGTTTGGTTACAGGTTCAAAAGTTCAGGAATTCTTAACCTCAAAATTAGGTGAAAAAGAAATAGAAAACCTGGAAATTCCGTTTACAGCAGTAGCAACCGATATAATCACTGGAGAAGAAATCCTTTTTAATAAAGGCGATTTAGTAGAAGCAATTCGATCCAGTATTTCAATTCCTATCGTTTTTCAACCTGTAATTTGGAATAATATTATTCTCGTTGACGGCGGACTTGTTAATCCTGTTCCAATTGATGTAGCTCGTAAAATGGGAGCGGATCATATTATTGCGGTTAATGTTTTGTCGTCAAAAAACATGCCGGACATTAAAC
>JAGLWO010000387.1 GCA_023133395.1 Candidatus Cloacimonadota bacterium
ACTTTCTGGAGTGTTTTAACAAAATGGAACTTCTGGAAGAATCCTATGCGGATCACATTTGATGAGGCAAGGTACTCAGTATTTAACCTTTTACCTGAAGAAGAACACAGACCAACATACGATAAGTTCGTTTATGAGTCCGGGCAAGCTTCTACAGAGATAGGTTTCTGGATGTTCGATAAGAACAAAGCAACCAGAATCGATGAAACAAAGATCACCTGCCCTGTTCTTGTAATTGGAGGAGCAAAGGACAGAGTTACACCTGTATCAGTTACACGCCAGATAGCCAGAAAATATAAAGCCACATATAAGGAATTCGCAAACCACGCACACTGGCTGGTTGCAGAACCCGGATGGGAAGAGATAGCTGAGTATATCAACAAGTGGCTAAAAAAGGCTTTTGACTGAACTAACTTATGTTACTACGGAAAAAATCATTTGTTAAAAATTCCTGACCAAACTGGAAGAGAACAAAGGCATCTTCTATGATACTGATACTCTAAACGCCTGCGTTAGACTGTTCAGGGAGAAAAAATTCGGTTTTGAAGAGTGAAAATCTTCCGAAGTTACCCCAAGAATAAACTTCCGAAGTCCCCTGGGGTGTAAACTTCCGAAGTTTTAGAAACTTCGGAAGTTTCAAGGGCGACAAAACTTCGGAAGTTTCCAAAGAATATAAACAGGGTAATAAAATTATTTAACAAGGTAATAACCTGGCGGTTGTTACCCAGTTAGCAGAATAAATAATTTTTATCTCTTTTTTCCTTAATTCTAAAAAGCATAAATTTAATCATTTTAGTCATGAGGGAATAAAATAATTGACTTAATAATAAATTTCTGAGAATTAGTCTCATGATTTCATTTTCGTGAGACTTAAATAGATTTTTGTCTCATAAGTGAGATAAAAGGATTAATTATGAAACCTTATATTCCAGAAAAATTACCATTAAAAAAACTGGATTATAATCCATTTATTAAACTGATCGGAAAGGCTAATCGAGCTTTAGCAAGATATGACGGATTACTTCTTTCGATTCCAAATCCTACCATTTTGCTTTCACCATTAAAAGATCAGGAAGCAGTTCTATCCTCTAAAATAGAAGGAACACAAGCTACTTTAGAGGAAGTTTATAAGTTTGAAGCTGGTGAAAAAATAGTGCCAGAAAATAAAAAATACGATATCCAGGAAATAATAAATTATAGAAAGGCAACCAATTTTGCAGTGGAAGAATTAAAGAAAATCCCATTATCCCTGAGGATGTTGCGAAATATCCACAGCATTTTATTAAATAGCGTACGGGGGCAAAACAAAGATAGAGGAAATTTCAGAACAATTCAAAACTGGATAGGTAAACCAGGAGCTACAATAGAAAATGCAACCTATGTTCCACCACCGCCTGATTTAATATTAAATAAACTCTCAAACCTGGAAAAATACCTCCATACAAATAATGAAGATTGTATTATTCAGATGGCAATTATTCACGCCCAATTTGAATTGATACATCCTTTTTTGGATGGAAATGGTCGAATAGGAAGAATTATTATTCCAATATTTCTGTATAGTAAGAAGGTGCTGTCTTTACCTGTATTTTATTTAAGTTCATATTTTGAAAAGAATAGAGAATTATATTATCAAAATTTACTTTCAATTTCCAAACAGAGAAAATGGGGAAAATGGATAAAATTTTTTCTTGAAGCAGTATTCAAGCAATCGAATGAAAACATAACTAAAGCCAAAGAAATTTTGAATTTATATGAAAGCATGCAAGAGAGAATTTATAATTCCACTCATTCGCCAAATATTATGAAAATCATGGATGTAATTTTTAACCACCCGATATTTACAAGCAAAAATTTTATTTCTTACACTGGAATTAATTCAAAAACTTCTTACAGGATACTAAAACAATTGAAAGAAAATGGAATAATTTATAGTGATGAAAAGCTCAGAAAACAAACATATTACTTCACGGAGCTTCTTAGAATTGTAAAATAAATTCATGTTATTATTGGGAAAAAGTTTGACGGGGAATTGGGAATCTAAAAGTATAAGTAATGTAAATAAAATATAATTTGAGGAAAAATGATTAAAATTATTAAGTCTCCTTGGATAAATACTTTTATTGAACTTTTGCAAAATTCAAAAAGGATTGTATATTTGGCTTGTCCCTATATCAAAGAAAAAACTGCTCAGTTAATCATTCAAAATATTAACAATAGAGTAGACTGTAAATACATCAATTCGTTTAAACTCTCAAATTTTTTCAGGGGAGCATCAGATTTGCAAGCTCTTAGAATTTTAAATGAAAATCACATTCAACAAAAAAACGTACATAATTTACATGCTAAATTTTTCATCTTTGATGATAATGCAATAATAACTTCTGGCAATTTAACAACAGGTGGACTAAGAAATAATTTTGAGTATGGTGTTTTACTTAAAAATCAAATTGTAGAAACTATTATTAAAGATTATCTTCAAATATTTAATCATCAAGAATATCCTTTAATCACAAATGATATTATACAGAAAGCTGACGATATTATTTCTTCAGTTCCGAAAGAAAAACAACAGAGATTTATAACTAAAGATAAGGAATTATTTGAAGAAATAATTAATGATGAAATTATTGATGAAAGATACAATGGTGGTATTGAAAGTGTATTAATGAATATAACTTCATGGAAAAAAGATGTGTTCAAATGTCTATTAGAAATAGAAGATGATTTGTTTTCTCTTGAACAAGTATATAAATTTTCCAGTAAATTACAAATATTACACCCTCAAAATCTAAATGTTGAACCAAAAATTAGGCAACAACTTCAATACTTACGTGATTTAGGATTAATCGAATTCGTGAAACCAGGAATGTATAAAAAATTATGGAAACAAAGTTAAGATATTTTATTTTCCTTACTGATGAAGGTTATACTTTTCAACCTGAGTCTGATTTTGTTGAATCAGAAATGGATAATTTACAAGTTTTAGGTCTTTCAAAAGGTTTAAATATTAACGAAGCTATTGAAAATTTTATTCAAGAAAACGAATTTCTGAATGAACTTAACTTTGATAATGTTCTTGTTTTTGAACTTATCAGCAATAATCAAGTATATTCATTTAGTTTAAAAGAAAGATTTAAATTGAAAAAGTAGTAAATAATTTTTTATTGTAAAAAACTTAAGTAAGTCAGACTAAGAAAAGTTAACTTAACTCGAGTTTTTGTAGTTTGCGAACAGAAACCAATTAAAATAAAAGGAAGATTTATGACTGATTGGAAAAAAGAATATACTAAGCTGAAAAACTTATTAAAAAAACTTGGATGGAAACCTATTTTAAACAATATTACTGGTCTCGAAGAATGGTATTCACAAGGCATAATCTATACTAACTTTTTAAAAAAAGACAAAGTAATTCATATTGAATATGGTGATCCAGATTGCGTTTATGGAAAAGTTAATAGAGCTTAGAAATAAAATAAAAATTAATTATGCGTGAGCATCTTTTCGAATTCAGAAAACCATTTGAAAATGAAAATTTATCAAGAATTCGTTGGTCATTACATCACAAATAATTTTAATTCCATAGTATATTGAAATTTAATAAACCTAAGCTTGCCTGCTGCAAGCAGGGCTTATAAAGTAGTATAACATACAATAGCTGATAGTATAGAAAGGAGGAGCAATGGGTACAAGTATTGTCGGACCTTTAATAAACTTTAGGGGATTAGTTTATAGTCCTCTTAATGAACAAGGAGTTGTATTTTTATTCAGTAGAGTTCTTGAAGATTTAAATTTATATATTGAGGAAATAAGAACTGCATATCCCGATTGTGTGGCCAGAAGGTATACTGGAAAAGGTTGGGAACGAGTTTATATTGAATTTGAATATAAAAGTAAAAATTTTATACATCACAAACATGATCCAAATGAATGCGATATAATAATATGTTGGGAAGATAATCTAAAAAAGAATGATCTTAAGAAATTAAATGGTATAGAGATAATCGAATTAAAATCATTCATTATAGATTTAGATAATAACCCAATAAAAGAACCTAATAAAAATAAATCAACAAAATATAATCTAGAATATCATTTTAACGAAAGTAAAGTTTACGATAGAGTAAAATCACTTTTTAATAAATTAGATAAGGTCATTTTAGCTATCAATGATGAAATATTCATCAAATATGCAAAAACAGCAATTACATATTATTCACCTGAACGGAATTTTGTATACTTAACCTTTACACAGAATTGGATTAATTTAGAGATATACACTAACCAAAAAAATGTAGAAGGTGTTACAAATATTAAGTACCATGAAAACTGGGGTAGTATCCAAGTAAAAGATGATAAAGATCTTGATGTTGCTATTAGAGCCATAAAACGATCACATAAAATCATAAAGGAATCCATTAATAAAAATATAAAAACTGGATGGTATGCAGTTACACCACCTGAGAAGATGTCATGGGCACATCAAGAATCTGAAAACTAGAAACATTCAGCTTAAAGTGTGTTAGCCAACCCGCAAAAATAAATTTTGTGACGTTTGCTTGCGCTAAGAAGATTTACAATAACAGAGTTTAGAATGAATAAAGAAGAAGAAAATTCTTTTAGAATTGTATTCCATTAAAAGAAATATAAAATGATAATCGATTGAAACTAATTTTCTGTATATTTCGAGTTTTTTTAGGGAGTATTATTAATATGAAACCTGATTATCTTACCTGGTATAAGAAACAGCTTATCGAAATTCATGAAAGAGAAGATACCTTCTATAATAACTTGACAATGCCTTTACTAGCAATTGTTATACTATGTGTGTAATAACACCTCAAGATAAAAGGAGATTTCATGAAAGAGTTAATTCCTGTTGAAAAAATTATAGATAAAATAGTCATACTCCGAAATGAAAAAGTAATGCTCGATGCTGATTTAGCTGAACTTTACAACGTTGGTACAAAGCGATTGAATGAACAGGTAAAGAGAAACAAAGACCGATTTCCTTCAGATTTTATGTTCCAACTTACCAAAGAGGAATTTAAAAAATTTGAAGTCGCAATTTGCGACCTCAAGTTGGGGTGGACGTAGAACATTACCTTATGTCTTTACTGAACAGGGTGTTGCTATGCTAGCTTCAGTATTGCATAGTCAAAGAGTAATTGAAGTTAATATCGCAATTGTAAGAACTTTTGTTAAATTGAGAAGAATGGTGGAATCTCATAAACAACTTGCGAAAAAACTACAAGAAATGGAAAATAAATATAATAAACAGTTTAAAGTTGTGTTTCAAGTTTTGCAGAAATTTATGGAACCTAAATTAAAAAAATCAAAAGGGAAGATAGGTTTTAGAAAATAATTAAAAAAATAATAATGAAAGATAAATATCATATAATTACAAACTCAGTATGAAAGACGATTATCTTACCTGGTATAAAAAACTGCTTCTCGAACTTCATGGCAGAGAAAATATCATATCTCTGGTCAGCAGCAGTGTGGATGAACCTGCAAAAAATTATTTTCCCTTTCATCGCAAGAGAGGGTGTCCTGAATACTTTCGAGACGTGTGATGTAAAACCCTCTTAAGTTCTCCCTTGAAAAGGGAGATCAGAAATTATTTGTCGCTCTGGCAGCGCCTGATTTTGGTCTCTACATTCTTACCGGAACTGCAAGCCGAAGGCTCAGTGCATGAAGGTTCTTACTTTGAACAAAACCAGGAAATAAGCATTTGCCAGAGTGGCGAGGTTTTCTTGGTTACTTATTTTGACGATCCAAAAGAAGTAACAGGTAAAAACCCTCTTAAATTCTCCCTTGAAAAGGGAGATCAAATGGAAGTAGTAAATTAAATTCTAATTGACTTTTTCCAGCTTAATGAACAATTAATTCTATGATGAAGGATATTGAAATTTAATAAATATATTTTACAATAGCTTTTATTATAGAAAGGAGGAGCAATGAAAGTACTTCGATATATTGGCTCGTTAGCCTTTGTGCTCGGGTTGTTTGTTGCAGTCTTTGCAGGGGTACCATGGCACGTGCTCGTCGCTGATGATCCTGTTGTGCCTTTATGGCTGCGGATAGCGGTTTTCTGTCTTCTGGGTGGCATTCTATTGGTTCTGCTTACAGTGGCTCTGGAACAAAAGAAAGGAAAGAGACCCGCAGACAAGCCTTTACCTGCAGAGTCTGAAACCAAGGTTCTGCTACTGAATTCTGATACAGTACCCGGCAGGGAGACGCGTGAGATCCTCGGTCTGGTTCAGGGTCACACAGTTTTTGCTATCTGGCTTGGTAAAGATCTATCTGCCCTTATCAGGCTTATTCTGGGTGGTGAATTAACCGAATATACTGAGATGATGGGAAACGCTCGGTCAATTGCTACCAACAGGATGATGACCCGGGCTGCAGAAATGGGAGCCGATGCAATCATCAATGTTCGCTATATGACTACGAGTGTTGTGGGCAGTGCAGCTGAACTGTTAGCGTACGGCACAGCTGTTAAACTCAGCTAACCAAGTTAGGTGAAATAAGCAGTTGCCGGAGTGACGAGATTTTCTTGGTTCCCAAAAGAAATTACGGGAAGGCTTAAAACGATTCATAAAAGGCTTGGAGCTGTTTTCTGTCCTCATATCAGTTAAGCGAACAAAGATTTCCTGACCGATAAGCAATCGGTTATGTTGAGCAGGTGTAGTTGCCTGCTTCAGAGAATGAACCAAGTTCTATCCAGCGTACTTGGAAATCATGCTATATTATGATCAACGTATCGTCTCGATGCGGTAAAAATAGGATTCAATCGGGACGATTGAATCTTCTTTAGAATTTATCTTCTGAGAAAATAGTTTTCTTGGTTCGTTCTTTTGACAAGATAAAAGAATGAACGTATAAATACTTATCTTACTTCAAACTTTAGTCCCTGTATAAATAAATGCGTGCTGTTTCATCTTAATGTGGTTTTTTTCAATTCTTCCTATGATATTCCCGCATGAGCACTTGATCAGGTCCCCGTCATGAATACTGAAGTCTTCCTTAATTCTATCTTTGTAACACCGCAAAACTTTCCCTTTCCCGATTTTCTCATATTTGAATATCTTACGTTTGCATCGTGCACATTTTATAGTTAGCATAATTTAAAACCCCTCTTAATCTCCCCTTCCGTCTGAGCAGGATAAGTATTAGGGGAGTAATCTAAATTTATCCCCCTTTTGAAGGGGGAATTAAAGGGGGTTGCTTGTTTAACCCCTCTGTTATCTCGCGGACCTCTTCGTGCTGCTCGGCTTTTGACTGATAGGAGAAGGGTTGGGGATGAGGTCGAATCATCTCAAACTCTCATCAAAACTACCGTCGGGTAACATCCAGTCCGGGTGATATTTTCCGCTTTCTTCCAATTCATATCGCACACAATCTTCCCAATCCCCAAAACAATAGAGCTGCTGCCAGCGGGGATTCAGCTTACCTTGTTCAGTAAACCATCTCAAAGGACAGGATGAGTGCCACTTACATTTTTCTGAAAAAATCTTTAACTTATGATAGTTCTTTTTTAACACTTCCAAAAGCTGAGGTTTATGCAGAACGGAAGCTGGATGCTGGAGGGGATATATCTTTCGGTTCATTCTCCATGATAGTTTCCCAAATACTTCTTTGAATTCTTTTTTATCAGGAACGGGTATGCCATATTTCTCAAAAATATAGCGTGTAGCAAAATAACCCAGTGGAACTAAAAACTCAGAATCCACTAATTCTATTTCTCTATCTAAATAATCTCCACAGGTTTGAATTTCAATTTGTTTAGGACGTCTGCATTGAGGGAGCATACATTTCACCTGGTTAGTGATGTAGAAGTTTTCTCTTTTCAATCCTTCATGTTCGAAAAGTTCATCCAGAACTTTCCCCGAAGGTCCGATAAACATCCTACCTTCTTTATTTTCGAATTCTCCCGGAGCCTGGGCAACCAGCATGATCCTGGCTTTTCTATCACCCTCACCGCATAGAGCATGTTGTCGTGTCTCAGAAAGTGAACACTGCCTGCAGTTTCTTATCGATTTATTTAAAGCCTCAAATGATAATGCTTTTTTCATATTCATATAATTGTGTGAAACACTATAATGTGTCAAATTCAATCTTTCAGAACCCCTCCTGCCTACCCTTCAGTCTTCTCTGTACCACTCATGAGTGGTCAGATACACCGGACATGTGAAAAGGGGAGTATTCCAATTTATCCCCCTGACAAGGGGGAATAAAAGGGGGTTTAAGGAAAGATGAGATTGCCACGTCGCTTTGTTCCTCGCAATGACAGGGAGAACCGGTTCACTCTTTCATCCTTCGTAGAACGGGCACAGTAGCCTGCTGCAGAGAATGGACCGAGTTTTATCCAGCGTACTTGGAAATCATGCTATATGATGATCAACGTATCGTCTCGATGCGGTAAAAATAGGATTATAGTGGTGGAGCCTCGGTAATATAGGCGATCTTTTCAGATGCTCCTTTATGTTCCGGGTCGAATTCTATGACCTTCTTAAAAATCTCCAATGCTACAAAGGGTTTATGTTTTCTTAAGTAGGCAAGCCCAAGATGGTAATGAGCAGAAACATGATCTGGATGCTTTTTTATAAGTTGTTCTAATCTTAAAATTGCTTTGTCATAATCTCCCTCTGCCTTCAGTGCTATTGCCTGGTGATAATTCACAATGGTTGGTTCCGGAGCTTTTTTCAATAGTTTGGCATAAGCTTTTATGCTCTTCTTTCCTTTCCCAACATGGTAATAACACAAGCCCAACCAGTTATATGCCATATATAGCTCGGAATCCATATTAATTATTTTCTTAAAGATTTTGATAGCCTTTCTGAATTGAGCAGAACGGTAATATGCCACTCCCAGCCTGTAAAGAGCATAGCTGAAATTCGGTTTTAATTCCAGAACCTTTTTATACGATTTAACTGCTTTCTTTATATAGCCAAGCATGTAATTTATATTCGCAAGGTTCATTAATGCAGGAATACTTTCCGGGTAAATTGTCAGCATTTCTTTATATTCCTGTACAGACTCACTTAGATGTCCTTCCATCTTGTGTTTTTCTGCCAGAATAAAATGTTCTTCTGCAGTTTTCATAGTCTATCCTCTATTACATATTCCCGATTATTTTATCTCCGAATTCAGAAGTTTTGAGCTTGGTTGCTCCTTCCATCTGGCGTTCTAAATCGTAGGTTACGGTTTTTTGTGAAATTGTTTTTTCCAGAGCGGTTTCGATCATCTTTCCTGCTTCGATCCATCCCATATATTTCAGCATCATCACACCGGAAAGGATCAATGAACTCGGATTTACTTTGTCCATTCCTGTATATTTAGGAGCAGTTCCGTGTGT
>JAGLWO010000388.1 GCA_023133395.1 Candidatus Cloacimonadota bacterium
CATTTATCCTTTTAGGATTCTGGCCCAAAGCAATCAAAGCAATTCCAAAACCCGGTACATGGATGAATATCTTTAAAGAAGTAATGGGATTCCTGCTTTTCCTCACAGCTCTCTATCTTCTCCGTTCGCTTTATTTCCTGGTTGGTGGTATCGGGCTCATCAAAGTTCTGCTCTATCTCATTATTCTTGCCTTTGCAGTTTGGATCTACGGTCGTTTTGCACGTCCTGAATTTAAAAAAAGGAAACAGTGGATAGCAACCATAGTTGCGATTCTTATTGCTGTTGGCGGTGGATTCTTAACTTTGAATTTCACAGAAGCTGGAACACAGAATGAACTGGATTACAACCTGCACAAAGGCTGGCAGAAATTCTCTCCAGAATTAGTCGAAAAATATCGAAACGAAGAAAAACCCGTGTTTATAGATTTCTCCGCAGAATGGTGCCTTACCTGCAAAACAAATGAAACTGTAGTACTTTTTACCCAGAGTATTGATGATGCTTTTAAAGAACGTGAGGTTCAACTTTTAGCAGGGGATAATACAAAAAAGAATGATATCATCGCACAGTGGTTACAGAAATTTGGAAGAGCAGGTGTCCCGCTTTATATTTTTTATATACCAGGAAAAGAAGAACCGGTTGTTCTTCCAGAGTTGATAACAAAAAAAATGGTACTGAATATGCTGGAAAAGCTGGACGGGGAATAAATGAAGAAAATTATTTTTTGGATGATTATAACTGTAATATTGTTATTTTTTGCCTGTGACAGGTTTGAGCATAGTTTTGAACCAACTGATGATGAAAATTCGGTTGAAGAATTTTTCTCTGATTTTTCCGAATCAATTGCTAACCTTCCCTCTCCAGACGTAACTCCTGTTTTGAATTTCTATCACGATGATTATAACAATAACGGTACCCTTAAATCTGATGTAGAAGAGTTTTATTCTATGTTTTACATTATAAGCATAGCTTTACAGTTACAGTTGGAAGCAACACTTATCAATTATACTGAAAATAATGATATAACTTGGAATCTTCTGGTTACTACATTAGGTACCAAAGAAACGTTTTTAGATACTACTTTTATTGATGTTCTAATTCCATCGGGAGATTCCTACCTGTTTTATGGAAATCAACAGGAACTGCAAAAAGTTCTGGTGGAACTTGCCACTTCCCTCACATGCGTTAATTGCCCCTATGTGGAAGCAGCACTTCACAACCTCAAACAGCAGTATGGAAATCGTTTAAGCTATATTGAATATCATATCAATGATCCATTGGATATTGGAAATATTGATATTTTCTCTTATTATGAAATGAGTGCGTTACCAACTTCAGTAATTCAGGGGACAGATATAATTGTGGGTGGCTCAGCAACTTCCCAAGAAGAATTGGATGCCATTATTGCACTCATTTTTGAAGAAACTCCGCTTGTTCAATTTAATGACGTAAACATAACAATAGATGGTGAAGAACTCAATGGTTCTGTACTTCTGAATATTGATAGTTCAGTTCCATTAGATGACTTATATCTGAAATTTATTCTTATAGAAAATGAAGATACAGAGAACCAGAATTCTGCAGGTGAAAATTGTCTTAATGTAGTAAAAGCAAAAAGTGAACTTCTATTGACTCAAGTAAATTTAGCAGAACCTGTTGATTTTCTTTTGCCAGATCTCTATGACCTACCTGATGATATTACACTGGTAATCTGGGTACAAACTCTGGAAGACCCTTATAATTCGAGTACTTGTAAAGTTTATAATGTTACTGAAAAAGTGATAGAATAAAGGAAAGAAAATGAAGTATAGAAGAAATGTGGTTCTGATCATCATTTTGATGTTTTTTATAATACAATTAGCTGCCCTAGACAAAGCCCATGATTTCAAACTGGAAAATATGAAAGGTAAACAGGTTAAACTTTCCGATTATCTGGAAAAAGGCCTAGTTATACTTGATTTCTGGGCAACATGGTGTGCTCCCTGCAAAAAAGAACTTCCTGAACTGAGTAAACTACAGGAAAAATATAAAGATAAGATTACAGTTCTCGCTGTTAGCGTTGATAAACCACGCTCAAAGGACAAAGCCAAAGCTCATGTAAAATCTCAGAAAATGAAATTTGTTACACTCTTCGATTCGAAAAAGGATGTTCAAAAACTTTATAATATCACCAATATTCCTCGAACATTAATCATCGCACCTGACAGCACAATTCTTTATGATCATACAGGTTACCAGCGCGGTGATGAACAGCATCTTGAGAAAATTATAGAAAAATGGATAAAAGAAAGTACTGAATCCTCTGAACCTGATTCAATCCAGATCAAAGAAGAAGAAAACCAGGAAAATGAACCCCAGGATGAACTGAATGAATAAAATAATATCAGTAATAATCTTGTTTTTATTTATCTCATTATTAGTTGCAGAAGATAAAGTATCTTTTTCCGGCATTAATAAGTTCGAATATATCTATAGAGACCGCAGGATAGAATACAGAAATTATTTCTCAAATAAACTGTCCCTTCAAACGCAATATAAAATATTCAGGTTAGGTGTAAAGTATGATCTTTATCACCCGAAACACGACAAATTCCTGGATATAGATAACATCGTTTTTGAAAATACAATTCCTTCTTTACTTGATGATTCCGAAAAGAACGAAAATTATTTTGATGAATATTTTATTCAAATTGAAGATGATAATTTCTTCGTGAATTTCGGAACTTATGAAGCAGTCAT
>JAGLWO010000389.1 GCA_023133395.1 Candidatus Cloacimonadota bacterium
AGCCCCTGAGGATATCCAGACCCATCCAGTCTTTCATGATGCTGGTAAACAATTTTAGCAACGGGCATTTGGAAATCGATTACTTTTAGAATGTCATATCCAGCAAGAGGGTGATTTTTAACCACACTGAACTCCATTTCCGTCAGTTTTGTAGGTTTACCAAGGATTTCGTTTGGAATATATATTTTCCCGATATCATGTAAAATTGCTGCGATTCTTATGCTGTCTAATTGCTCTTTTGATAGATTCATTTCATTGGCAATAGCACGGCTTAGATTGGCTACTCTTAGTTGATGACCAGCAGTATATGGATCTCGTATTTCAACAGCTGAAATGAAAGCGTTTACAGTTTCTTCCATTGCTTTTTTTAGTTTATAATAGCTGTCATTAAGTTCCTGCTCAGCTCTTTTTCGCTCAGCTATTTCGAGTTGAAGCTCCTGGTTTGTTTCAGCAAGTTCTCTTGTTCTGTCCTTCACACGTACTTCTAGATTATTATAAGCGTATTGTAACTTATCTTCCATTTCATTTCGTTCAATGTAAAGCCCGATAATCTCAGCGGATAATTTTAGAAGTGAAATATCTTCATTTTTCCATTTCTGCGTCTCTTTAATGTTATCTAATCCAATAAAGCCTTTCAAATTTTCAGCGGTTCTAAGGGGTAAAACTAAAATTGATTTTATATCCTGCTCTTGAAGTATCTTCTTTTCAGCGTGAGCTTCCTCAGGCATGAGAGAGACGTTTTTCTCGTGAATCACTTCACCATTATTAAGCTTTTTCATCCACCACGGGAATGTCTCTGTAGATAAATCTTTGAGGTTATCAATTTGTGGATTTACTCCTTTGGCGCACCATTCATGTGTATTATCCATGAGTGTATCGTTATTCTTGAGTAGGAAAAGATATGAGCGACTAGCATCACAAGCTCTACCTATGTCTGCTAAAGTATCATTAATAGCTGTATCGAAATCTGAAACTTTAATGAATCGTGATGAACTCTTTACTAAAGCTTCTTCAAGTTCCAGCCTGTACTTAAGTTCCTTTTCCGTAGACATACGTTCTATAACTTCATCTTTTAATTGCTGGTTAAATTTGCTTTTTGCTCTGGAACGGTGATAGATTATTCCAGCAAGGATTATTACTGAAACTATACCTATCAAGAGAACTAAATTGTATAATTTTCTTTTATCTGCTTCTAATTTATATATCTTGTTGTTTTTTTGGAGAAGTTTGATTTTTTTTTCTCTTTCTGAAAATTCAAATTTTGTTTGAAGAGTAGCTAATTGTGTACTTATATCCGCATTGAAAATTTTATCTTTTTCTTCAGAATATAGTTTGTAATATTCCAGCGATTTTACAAAATTTTTATTTTTTGAGTGATACTCTGAGAATGAAAGATATGCTTCGATGATTATACTTTTTGCATCTATTTCCTGAGCTAGTTTCAAACCCTGCATTAAATTAGCTAAAGCTTTACTATCATTACCCAGATGTGAATATAACTCTCCAATGTTAACAAAAGTATTTGCAATTCCGTATTTATCTCCGATTTCCAGAGTTAAATTTAAAGATCTTAAAAGATATTCCAGAGCTTTATTATAATCGTTTTTGTTTTTGTAGACCAGTCCGATGTTATTCAGTGATGTAGCAATGCTATTGATATTACCAAGCTCCTTTTCAATATCAAGAGATCTCTGGTAATATTCTAAAGCTTCATTATAATCACCATGATCAGAATGGACAATCCCAATGTTATTCAAAGCCATAGCTATTGATTTTTTGTTACCAATTTTTTCTTCTATTTTCAATGATTCCTGGTAAAATTCCAGAGCTTTATTATAATTACCAACATTATAAAAAACATTTCCCAGATTATTCAAAGACATGGAAATGCCTTCTTGATTATCAAGTTCTCTCTCAATTTCTAATGAGTT
>JAGLWO010000039.1 GCA_023133395.1 Candidatus Cloacimonadota bacterium
GGGAAATATTTTATTTCTCTATCTAATTCACCAGTCGATGCATCGAGTGTGAACACTTTACAGGCCAGGCCGGAACCCTCAGGAACTTTAATAAGATCGATTAAATTTTTCCCTTTATAAACTGATATCATGGGTTTGGCACGAGCAATAAGAGTAGGATCGCTATTAAGATCATCATCAGCAAATTTATCTTTTATCCAAAAGGTGAAATAGCCCTCCTTTGAATTGATCTTAAAAATCTGTTGTGCTTCAAAAGACCTTCCTTCACCAATAGAAATAAGTTTTCCATCTAGAACTTCCTCAGAACCGACCCCACTCACGAATGCATGTTCCTTTCCGATAGTACCGCTCATAAAGCCGTTACATTCACCTTCAAATTCGTCCCAGTTGAGATTTACCTGGTATTCAGCTGTCCAGAGATAATTAGAAACTAAGAACATTAATAAGATAAAAAACTTTTTCATCCAGACTCCTGAAACAAAAAAACATAATTTTGAAACATAAAGTCAAGAAAAATGTTTGCTAAAAATGCAACTCATAAGTCAAATACATAAAAAATAATATCTATAATTCTATATCTTCTTCGTAATTACCGATTATATCTTCAACCTTAATTATTTGAATATAACCTACTCCTTTCTTGTCTAAATCGATACCATTTTCTTTTAATAATCCTGCAAGTTTATGAGCTATATCTTTATTTTCTATATGAGAAAATATAACATTAGAGCGTTTTGATTTTCCCTGAGCCATATAACTGAGCCCGGCAAAAACAGGTATTTCGTATGCTAATTTCTTCGCCATTGAAATCGTATCCACAATCGATGCACTTGTTATCCCCAGCTCAACCATTGCATTCATAACATCTGATGCTCTACCTGGTTCGTTCAAAGTAAGAATTAGAAGATAATTTTGCTTTTCACTGACTTCAATTTCTTCCTCTTCATATTCATCCAGAACATCAATTACCTGTTCTACTGTTTCACATTTTAATATTTTTTTACAAAAACCTTTATTTTTAAGAAGCCTATTTGATTTTGCCAGAAGTTGGAGATATTCTTTGATATGGGTTTCGTTACACCCGAAGAAAAAGATTATTTTAACAGGACCCATCTCAGGATTTTCATAGTCCACTCCATCTTTGAGAATAATTATACACACAAAAAGTTTAACAGCAGTATTTGTACGAGCATGTGGAATAGCCACTCCTGGAATTAGCTCAGTGTTCGCCATCTTCTCCCGTTCATTTAGAGCCTTGAGAAACTTCTTTTGATTTGTAATGTAATCATGATTATAAACGTGGTTGACCATTCCTTCAAAAAGGGTTTTTTTATTTTTTACATCAGGATTAATAATTATCAATTTCTTATCTATGATTTTTTTCCACATAGAACCTCCTAAAAACTTACTCGTTTTAATTTCGTGAAACCAAATTTCAAGAGCAATGGGGTTATCAGTGCACTAAAAATTACCATTAAGATTGTTGCTGATAGAACATCTGTAGAAATTATTCCTCTCTCTATTGCCATGTTAGCAATAATGAGAGCCACTTCCCCACGGGGAATCATTCCAGTTCCTATTCTAAAAGA
>JAGLWO010000390.1 GCA_023133395.1 Candidatus Cloacimonadota bacterium
CCCTCTCCTTCCGGTGCTTCAAGAGGATCTGTGCCTGCTAATGTATAAGCAATACTTAATACACCCGGAGTAGAAGTATCAATCATCCAGCCTAATGCTGTACCACCATTAGTAGTAAGGATATTCGGTTCAAATGTAATGGGATTTGTAGCAGAAGTTGTTACATATTCAAGCTCTGTCGGGTTATAGATTACTTCAAACTCATAGGTATCTAAATTTTGAACATCGGTACAATACACATCTACTCGTATGTAAGTTCCTTGCGGTTGTGAGGGTATGCCAGTCAGATTCTGGTTACCAGTAGTGGTTGCATCCAGATCAAATACTATACCAGCAAACTCGTTTGGTCCTCTTCCATTCCTCCCACCTTGACCGTATCTTGGAGGTGTGCCTTCGTGCCAGTGGTCTCCGAAAACCTGAAGGTCGGCAGCATCGATGAACCCATCCGGCACCAGGTCATAAAGTGCATCCCAACCAGGATCTGTATCAACAAAGTGCCAGTGGTCTCCCAGAAGGCTGCAAGTCTGCAGCATCTACATAGCCATCAGAATTGAAATCACCTATGATTCCTGCCGTACCTACCTCGATGATACGATTGTTATCACGGTCAGCAATTAATGTATTACCATTCTCAAGACGGTCAGCATCAAATGGATTATTAAGCCCTGTATTGTATTCCCATACTATTGTTCCATCCGTGGTTACTTCAATGACGCGGTCATTACCTGTCTCAGCAATCAATGTATTACCATCTGTCAAGCGGTCGGCATCGCCAGCACCACTACCATATTGCCAGACTACAGTCCCGTCCAGGGTTATCTCTACAGCACCATTTCCAAAACCGTCAGCAAATAATGTATTACCACTTGGCAGGCGATCAGCATTCTGTGGGTAATACATGTAGGTATAGAATTGCCAAACTTCAGAGCCACTCGGGTCAACCTCAATAATTTTGCTACCTTCCATATTATGGGTGCTAATCAGTGTATTACCGTTCACCAGCCGGTCAGCATCCATTGGATAATACCATCCAAGACTATACTCCCATACTATGGTTCCGGATTGATCCACTTCGATTACACGATTGTTCCACTCGTCAGAAATTAAGGTATTACCGTTTGAAAGTCGATCAGCATCCCATGGTTGATTGAGTCCAGTGTTATATTCCCAGACTATATTTAAATCTGGGGTTACCTCGATGACACGGTTATTCCCATATTCAGTAATCAATGTATTACCATTATCCAGACGGTCTGCATCTTGTGGAAGATTAAGCCCTGTGTATTCCCATAGTATTTCATCTGCCATTGCAGGTCCGGGCAACCAGGCAATAAGAGCCATTCCTATTGCGAGCAAGAAAAATCCTCTCGATATTTTCTTATAATTATTTTTCATCTTTATTTCCCTTTTCACTTTTGTTTTTTTCTTTTTTAAACTTGACACTACAAAACATCGGAATGTTAAGTTATATTGCTTTTCTACCCTTATTAAGGGTAGGGTGGGTTTGCCCCAGTTGGATAGGAATTTCTAATGTTGTTGAGAAATGGGCTTCCAGCGGGGTAGACCCTTTCATTTTCAGGTTCTGGTTCAGTGCCACTAACTTGTTCCGGTTCGAATAAACTAATCAGTCTTTTATACATTGTAATTTTTTCCTTTCCCCGGCATCTTTGTTTTCATCTTTGAGAGCAATATAGATTGCCAGGTCTCTTTTTGCTCTCGAACCCTCACGCCTATCTTTGAAGTTCTCTTATTCTCCATTTTCTACCTCCCCTGCCCTCTCCTATAAGGAGAGGGAAAAGAGAAAGTATCCCCTCTAAAAAGAGGGGTGATT
>JAGLWO010000391.1 GCA_023133395.1 Candidatus Cloacimonadota bacterium
ATGAAAAAGAACTTATTGAGAATGCAATCCAATTTGAGAAAGATACGCTTCTGTTCTTTAATTCTATTTATGAAAAAATCGAGGACAGAGCTGTTAGAAAAATCCTGAAAAAGATAATTGAAGAAGAAGTTCTGCACGTAGAAAAACTAAAAAACTTTTTAACAATATCAGAGGTATAGAAAAGATCAATATCAATAACATAAAAAATTGAAAATTGGAGAAAACTATGATTTTTTTCTCAAAGAATGAGATTATTGAAATGGCAGTGAAAATAGAAAAACAAGGTTTTGCTTTTTACGATAGAGCATTACAGCGAAATGGTCTAAACAATGATGCAAAAAAACTTTTGCTAACGCTTCGTGATGAAGAAAAAGCACATGAACAGACTTTCCTGAGTTTACGTGAGAAAATAGATAATTTTGATCTGAACAGTGATATAAACTGGGACGAAGCAAAATCATATATACAATCGATGGTGGATACTCATCTTTTCAGCCAACCTGAAAAAGCTATTCAACTGGCTGCAAGTGCACGGGATATGAAAGATCTTGTTTCTAATGCCATCCAATTTGAAAAAGACACCCTACTGTTTTTCTATTTTATTAAGAAGTTTGTTGCCAATGAAAAATCAAAAAAAGCGATTGAAAATATTATCGATGAAGAAGTTTCTCATGTTGTTAAATTGAAAAAAATCCAAGATACTCTTTAAAAAGAAGAAGTTAGGTAAAAAATGAATTTGGATGCTTTATTTAAAATCTGTTATGGTTTATACATCGTAAGTTCTAAAAAAGGAAATAAGATAAATGCACAGCTTTCCAACACCGTTTTTCAAATCACACCACAGCCGGCAACGATTGCTATCAGCATTGCCAAACAAAATCTGACACACGAATTCATAAAAGAAAGCAAGGTCTTTACTATCTCAATTATTTCCGATAAATGGACTATGATAGATATCGGGAGATTTGGATTCAGAAGCGGAAGAGACATTGATAAATTTGCTGACTGCAATTATAAAATCGGTAAGAATGGTGCTCCCATCGTGTTGGATGATACAGTGGGATATGTTGAATGTAGGGTAATTAAAAGCCTGGATGCAGGCAGTCACACGATCTTCCTGGGTGAAGTTACTGAAGCGGAAAACTTATCTGATTTAAATCCAATGACTTACGATTATTATCACAAAGTTTTGAGAGGAAAAGAACCCAAGAATGCCCCGACTTTTCGGGGGAAATGATTTTGTTATTCCATACTCTTCTCTTTTTTCATTCCATCGAACCTGCCCTAATGCAATCAGGGAGAGGGAATCGAAAAATAAAATTGACAGATCTATTTTTACATAAAAAAATAATATGGAGGAAAAATGAAAAAAACAATCTTAATACCGATTATTGTATTACTCCTGTCGGTTTCAGTAATAGTAATTGCACAGGAACCCGGTGATACACTCTGGACAAATAGTTATGGAGAAGCAAACAGTGATATGGGATGGTGTGTTCAACAAACTTCAGATGAAGGATACATTATTTCTGGCTGGACAGAGTCTTTTGGTGCAGGCAGTTATGATATTTATCTAGTAAAAACCGATGAACAAGGTGATACTCTATGGACAAGAACTTATGGAGAAGACGGAAGCGATGATGCCAGGTGTATTCGCCAAACTCCCGATGGAGGATATATTATTGCCGGAAATACTCAACCGATTGGAGTTATGGGCAGTTATATCTGGCTAATTAAAACAAATTCTTTGGGAGATACTCTTTGGACACAAAAATGGGGTGAAACTCCAATGCCACATATAAATACCGGTAGATGTGTTCAACTGACTTCTGACGATGGATATATTATTTCTGGTCATTCGCAGTTTCTTGGTTCTAATAATGAAGATATCTGTTTAATAAAAACTAATTCTAATGGTAACACGGAATGGGTAAATTTTTACGGAGGAACTAACTATGAAATAGGTTATTGGACACAACAAACTTCAGATGGAGGATATATTATTGTAGGATATACAACATCTTTTGGTAATGGAAATGAGGATATTTATCTTGTAAAAACCGATGCTTCCGGAACTATAGAATGGACTAACACATATGGTGGCACAGGAACGGATTTCGGTTATTCAGTTCAGCAGACATCTGATGATGGGTATGTTATTGTAGGATTTACAGATTCATTTGGTGCTGGCAGTTATGATGTTTATGTTGTAAAAACTGATGCTGTAGGAGATACTATGTGGACAAGAACTTTTGGCGGAGCAAATTTTGATAAAGGCTATTCGATACAGGCAATTTCAGACGGAACATATATTGTTTCCGGAACTACAAGATCATTCGGGGATCCAGCAGGTGATGTATATTTATTGAAACTGGATTCTTCCGGAGATATTATTTGGTCGGGAACCTACGGCGAAGCAAATGATGACAGAGGATGGTCGGTTCAACAAACCGGTGATGAGAATTATATAGTTTGCGGATATACATGTTCCACCGGTTCTGCGGATGTTTATCTTCTGAAAATTGCCGGTGAAGGAACAGGTATAGAGAATTCCGTTGTTTTGCAGGAAAAAATATTTGTATCAAATTATCCGAACCCGTTCAATCCATCTACAACGATTTCTTTCTCTTTAATCTCAGAAAGCACGGAGAACACGGAATTAATTATCTATAATTTGAAAGGTCAGGAAATCAGACAATATTCAATATTCAATAATCAATCTTCAATAATTTGGGATGGAAAAGATGATAATGGAAATAATGTAAGTTCGGGGATTTATTTATACAAAATTACATCAGGGAATTTCACATCAATAAAGAAAATGATTTTAATGAAATAAAAAAATTCAGGAGGAAAAATGAAAAAGATATTAATCTTTGTAATTATTTTTATGATTTATAATTTCATAAATTTATTGGCAATACAATCGGAAATGACGATTATTTATCTTGCAAAAAGCAAAGAAATCGTTGTGACAGAAGAAGTTTCATCAGAAATTATTAGTGAGCCAATTAAGCTAACCAATACAAATTCCAGAACCGAATTGATCTGGGAAGCAACTGCTGCCTGGGCTATCTGTAAATCAGTCGGAATCAGTGACGAGACTTATTGTCCTTTTATCGGTTGGCATTCAAATGATGAAGCTTATGCATATTTTGGTGAGACAAATAATATTCCAATATGGGTATATGACATAACCGGAGCAGAATATCTTGCACACGATATTACTTCTGACGGAACATGTATGGTAGGAACAGCAGGAAATACTATCTATGGCTTTTCAACTTCATCCGGAATACCGGATTGGTCTTATCCGATAATCAATCCTGATGATGACATTTTTCAAATCGCAATTTCTAATGATAGTTCAACGATCTATTTTGTATCCGGTGATGACTATGATTACTCGTTCATTACATCAGTAGACATTAATTCATCTACAGAAAATTGGAGTTATTCATTACCATTAGGTGGATATTGTGCAAATCTTGTTTTATCCGATAACAATGAAAAAATATTAATTACTCAATATTATGATGCAATTATTTATTCAGACACCGGTGAACTTGTATTCCAAACATCAATAGCAGGTGGTTCACAATGTGCTCCTTCAATTTCTGATGATGGAAATGTATTTGCAGTTGGCAGTTTAAGTGGGTATGGTTCTGTTTATCAATATAACGGTACAACACAAACTTACGAATTAGAATGGCAACATCATTTTGTAGGTGGATCTTTTGACTGGGTTTATTCTACTGCTGTTTCCGGTGATGGTTCTACAATCGCTTTTGGTTCCTTAAAATCACAAAATGGATGTTATAGTGGAGAACTTGTAGTTTTGAACATCGAAAGCAATGAACCATTATGGATCTTTCAATCTGTTTATGATTTAATCTCTGACATTGATATTTCAGTAGATGGTTTTGTAATTGCAGCTTCCAGTTGGGGACCGGAGGATGATGGTGAAGATGATTTTTGGTTCTTTAATATTGGTAGTAATGAACCTATATTTTCCTATAATTGTCAGGGATCTCCAATCGACATTGACCTTTCTAGTGATGGCACAAGATGTATTGTCGGTGGGAAAGCCGTTCATTGCGGAACAATGGGACACGGTGGCAAATTATATTATTTTGATAACAGTCCGGAGTATGGAACCATTTCAGGTGTTGTTACAGATGCAAATACCGGAAATCTGCTTGAAGATGCATTAATAACAGTCGGGACTTATACAGCAACATCAAATTTAAACGGCGAATATTTTATTGAACAAATCGAAATGGGAGAATATACTCTTACCTGTGAATTGATCGGGTATGAATTATATTCAGAAGATATTGTTGTAGATGGTATTGAAGTAATAGATATTGCTTTAAATTCAACATCTGATTCAGAGGATTTAATAATATTAAAAGAAAAAATCTTTCTTACAAATTATCCAAACCCGTTCAATCCATCTACAACGATTTCTTTCTCTTTAATCTCAGAAAGCACGGAGAACACGGAATTAATAATCTATAATCTGAAAGGTCAGGAAATCAGACAATATTCAATATTCAATAATCAATCTTCAATTTTATGGAATGGTACTGATGAAAACAATAATCCTGTTTCAAGCGGAATTTATCTGTATAAATTGAAAAATGGTAGATATACATCTACCAGAAAAATGATCTTAATGAAATAACTTTGGAATGCATTAACTATGTTAATACAAAGTGACGAAGTCGCTTCTTAAAAAGATGAGATATCACATCTCAAAAAACAACACGGTTGTTTTACTCCAAATAAAAAATAGGAGAAAAAATGAAAAATAATTCAACAATTTTAATCTTATCTTTAATGTGTTTATCATTAAACTTATTAGCTATTCAAACAGAGATCACAATTACTGATCCCGTAAATGGTGAAGAAATTATTGTTAATACCAACGTACAATTGCAAATAATTAATAATGATGATCAAAAAAGTCGTACAAATTCCAGAACCGGACTTATCTGGGAAACAACAGATCCATCAGGAATATGCAGAAGCACTCACATTAGTGACCTTACTTATAAAGTTTTTGCAGGTTGGTTTGTGAATAATCAAAGGTGGTCATATTTTGGTGATGCAAACAATGTCCCTCTTTGGGAATATAATCTGACTTCCAATGATTATCCCTCGCAATTTATAAATTCGGATGGAACAATATTGATTGGATCTGCAGGAAATACGATTTATAAATTTGATCCGGAAACAGGAGATGTAATCTGGTCATTCACAGAACCTGATAGTGAAGAAATCTATAATGTAACTGCAACAGAAGACGGAGAAACAATTTATTATGTTTCAGGAGCACTTGTTTCATATATGAATTTTACTTCTATAAATTATGAAACTTCTTCGGAAAATTGGACTTTTGAACTTCCTGAAGATGAATATATCTGGGGTTTGAAAATATCTGAAAACGGAGAAAAACTTGTTATTCAGCAGAAGCATTGGCTTACAGCTTGCAATATGGAAGGAGAAATACTTCTGCAAACAGAGGATCTTCCAAATTCACAATCTCTACCTTCAATTTCTTATGATGGAAATAAATTCGTGGTTGGAGACCAACGAGGTTATGTGCGTTTGTATTCTTATGATATTTTAGTTAATGAATATCTTCAAATCTGGTTTTATCAATATCCGTATAGCGGTTATTATAACTGGGCAACAGCTGTTGCTATATCTTCTGATGGTTCTTCAATAGTATCCGGTTCTTTAAATTTTGACGGTGGTGGAGAATACAGCGGAACTATTGCTTTTTTTGATGTTTCCAATGGAACACCAATATGGACAAATAATATTGGCGATGATGAAATTTCCTGTATCGATATTTCTGAAGATGGTTCGATCATTGCCGCTGCTAGTTGGGGTCCTTTAAATGATAATGGTAGCGATTTTTGGTTATTTAATAGCGATAGCGATCAACCTATTTTTGAATATGAATGCACAGGTTCACCAAAAGCGCTGGATCTTTCTTCTGACGGAACAAGATGCATTGTTGGTGGCAAAGCTGTTCACAGCAGGTTACTGGGACACGGCGGCAAATTATACTATTTTGACAACAGTCCGGAGTATGGAGCTATTTTAGGAGTAGTTACAGATGCAGATACCGGAAATCTGCTTGAAGATGCATTAATAACAGTCGGAACTTATACAGCAACATCAAATTCAAACGGTGAATATTTTATTGAACAGATCGAAATGGGAAATTATACTCTTACCTGTGAATTGATAGGATATGAATTATATTCAGAAGATATCATTGTTGATAGTATAGAAATAATAGATATTGCTTTAAATTCAACATCTGATTCAGAGGATCTAACAATTTTAAACGAAAAAATTTTTCTTACAAATTATCCAAACCCATTCAATCCTACAACTACAATTTCTTTTTCAACCACAGAGAACACGGAGAACACTGAGATTATAATTTATAATATCAAAGACCAAATAATAAAACAGCTTATCAACGATCTGCTTTCAACGGGTCAGCACTCAGTGATATGGAATGGGAACGATGAAAACGGAAAACCGGTAAGTTCAGGAATTTATCTTTATCACTTGAAAATTGAGGGAAAAATAAAAGCAACAAGGAAATGCCTATTATTAAAATAAAATTGCTTTTATCTATTAATTAAATAAATTGTGAATTTTTGGAACAAATCTTCCTTTACAAGAATACAATAGAAATAAAAGAGTTTTATATATGAAAGCTAATGTTTCAAAAGTCGAAGAGTTACAAAGAAAATTATCCGGTTTATCCGAATACAGCACAGAAAAAGTAGATGTTTTAAACAAATTAGCAAAATCTCATTTGGGTAAATCAAACACAAAAGCACAAGCCTTTAGCAAACGAGCCTTAAAGATAGCAGAAAAAATAAATTATTCTAAAGGTGAAGTAATATCTTTAAATACTATTGGTATAAGTTACTATCATTTATATGAATATGAAAAAGCAATCGGATATTACCAGAAAACTCTAAGGAAGAGTGAGGAGAACAATGATAAGCATTTTTTAGCAGCTTCCTTGAATAATATTGGTATTATTTATTCTGAACTGAATAATCACGATAAAGCAATCGAATATTATCAAAAGGCTTTGAAGTTATTTAAAGAAAATAATGATATAAAGAGTATGGCTGCAGCGATGAATAACATTGGTTCTATTTACAGGTGCTTGAAGAAATTTGATAAATCTTTGGAATATGGTTTAAAATCTTTAAAATTATACAAAGAAATCGGTAGTAATAAAGATATTGTTTATTCTATAAATAGTATAGGTAAATTATATCGAGACATAAAGAATTATAAAAAAGCGATAGAATACTTTCAGGAAGCAATAAAAATTAGTGAACAGGTTGGAGAAAAAGATGTTATTGCCATTGCTTCTAATAACCTTGGGGAGAGTTATCTACAATTAGAGAATTATAAAAAAGCTTTCTTATATCTTAAAAAAGTGTTAAAAATCGCCAAACAAGTTAAATCAAAAAATGCGATTAAAGCCAGTTACAATTTCTTTTCGGATTTATATGCATCAAAAGGAGATTATAAGAAATCTTTAGAATATTTCAAATTTTTTATAACAATAAAAGATGAAATACTCAATAAAGCCAGTAATGATAAAATAGCAGAAATACAGGAAAAATATGAGATAGAAAAAAAGGAAAAGGAAATTGAGTTTTTACAGAAGGAAAATGAACTTTATAAAAAACAAATCTATGCCAACAAGAAATTAGAGAAAGTCCACCTTGAGATAAAGAAGAAAAACGAAACTATAAAATTGATCTCAAGAGAACTGGAAAACAGTATCGAAAAAGACTTTATTGGGACAAGTGATGCCATTAAATCTGTTCTGGAATTTGCCTTGATCGCTGCTAAACATAAAGACACACATATCCTTGTCACTGGAGAGAATGGAACTGGTAAAGAGATTATTGCCAGGATAATCCATTATGCAAGTGATCGCAAAAAGGAAGCTTTTCTTCCTGTGAACTGTTCTGCGATTCCTGAAACACTTTTAGAAAGTGAATTTTTCGGTCATCGCAAAGGAGCATACACGGGAGCAACAGAAAACAAGAAAGGACTGTTTGAAATGGCAAATGAAGGTACGCTTTTTTTGGATGAGATTGCAGATATGCCACTTTCTTTACAGGCAAAGATTCTGCGTGCGATCGAGGAAAAAAAGATCAAACGAATTGGCGAGAATGATGAAATTCAAATTGATGTAAGGATAATCTCTGCTACGAACAGGAATATTAAAGAACTTGTAGATAACAAAGATTTCAGGATAGACCTTTATTATCGGATAAATACTTTTGAAATAAATATTCCACCATTGAGTGAAAGACCGGAAGACATAGAACCTCTTATGACTCATTTTATTAAGTTCTTCGCTCGCAAGATGAATAAACCTGTCCCCAAAGTCAGTAGCAAGTTAATTCAGAAATTACAAAATTATCATTTTCCGGGTAATGTTCGGGAATTGAAAAACCTGGTTGAACGAGCTATGATCCTTTCCAAAAATGATATTCTGGAGCTTACCGATTTTCCTTTAACATTTAAAGAGGTAAAAAATCAACACAGCAATAAAGATAATATAAATGGTGAAGAGATCACTGCAATAAAACATGCTCTGATTACGGCAGATTTCCATCAGAATAAGACTGCAGAGATACTTGGTATTTCCAGGACTTCTTTAAACCGTAAAATTAAAAAATATAACATCAATATCAAGAAAGTTATAGAATAACAGTATTGTCTTTCTGCCTGCCAAGCCTTCTCCAGCAGCTGCCGGAGAAGGCTGGAGGAATTCTTATAGCTTCAATATCGAAGAATCTGTTTATTGTTTCCAAAAATCTTAAAATTTATATCTTTTTGAAACAAATGTCCGGACAAATGTATCAATATATTCAAATAAATGGTATATTTTTTTTCTTCAAATAACCAATTTCTATCTAATCCAAAAAATATAAATATTCCTAACTGTTTTAAATTTAAAAAGTTAAGAAACATAAAGAGGATATTTTATCCTGATCTCATTTCATTTTGGCATACCAATTGCTTTTATAAACATCAGATTTTAAAAAGAAGGAAAAATGAAAAGCAGGTTGAAAAAAATCTTACAACTAATTATCAGGGAATTGAAATTCTTAACAAACAATAAGGAAAAAAATAGTGATATTTCTAATGATACGATTTCTGATGTTATATTCAAAAAGAAAGATATTTTTGAATCATCCGAAGACAACGAATCTAAAGGTAAGATTATTTTATAAATAAAAGGAGGCTATTATGAAAAAATTAGTAATTATAACCTTGTGCTTTTTTATGAGTATAAGTGTTTTGTATGGTGGTGAAATAGAGAAAACATTCTCATTCTCATCTTCTAATATTTCTTTTATTCACAATAACGGTTACGATATAATCAAGATGTCCGGTAATGTATCCACCGACGAAATAGGTAAGCCATCACTTCCACGTCTTGTTTATACATTTGTTATTCCTTCCTCAGCAGAGATAGAGAATGTAGAGGTTATTTCCTGTAAAGAGATTCC
>JAGLWO010000392.1 GCA_023133395.1 Candidatus Cloacimonadota bacterium
TTAGAATCAATGTGAATTTTATAATTCTTGACTATTTTTTATACTAATAGTGAAAAAGTTAATACCTCAACATATTAGGAGGATCTATGCATAGTTCTGAAAAACACAAATTAGCTGCGATAGTATTTACAGACCTGGTTGGATTTACCAAAATAATGGGTAGAGATGAGCAGGAAGGTTTAGAACTTCTAAAAAAACAACGAGAACTATTCTTTCCAATTGTCGAATCATACAGCGGAACTGTATTAAAAGAACTCGGTGATGGTTTGCTAATAATGTTTGAAAGTTCTATTCAAGCAGTAAGAGCTTCATTACAAACTCAAGAAGTTGCAAAAGATAATAATATAAATCTAAGGATAGGAATTCATATAGGTGATGTTGTTATTAAAGATAAGGATATAATTGGTTCAGGGGTAAATGTAGCTTCTCGTATTGAACCATTAGCACCTACTGGTAGTATTTGCATTTCCGAGGATGTATGGCATCAGATCAGGAACCAGGAAGGATTATATGCAGTCTCTTTAGGTAAGCAGAAACTAAAGAATGTGAAAGAACTTATTGAAATCTTTAAATTAGTACCTGATGAGGTTACCCTGAAAGCAGAGCGAATTTCTTTTTTACAGAGCCTTTGGCAAAGACGAGTTCCACAAATATTGGTTCTTTATCTCGGTGCCTGCTGGGTAATCGTGGAGATTGTGAGTAGCTTACTCGTAGACCGTTATCTATTATCTCCTCATCTGATTGATTTCAGTATTGTAACTTTACTTTCATTAATTCCGAGTATTTTGCTTCTTTCTTATTTTCATGGCAAACCTGGTCGTAATGAATGGACTAAAGTGGAAAAATTTGGAATTCCAATAAATTTAGTAACATCTTTGTTTATCTTATTTTTAATTTTTCAAGGGAAAGATCTGGGAGCAATAACAAAGACCGTTACAATAGAAAATGAAGAAGGTGAGACAATAGAACGAGTAATCCCCAAAAGTGAATTCAGAAAAAGTATTGTCGTTTTTCCCTTTGAAAATGAATCTGCTGATTCTACTTTAAATTGGCTTCAATGTGCTTTTTCCGATTTATTAGATTATGATTTATCACAAGATATTTATATTAATATTGGAAAAAGGAATTTATATGTTTATGATATGATAGAAGCAGGATTTGATAAAGGTGTTGGTGCTCCCATAACATTGAAAAAGAAAATTGCTAATGACAAACATCTAAACTACTTTGTTTCAGGTTCTTTCAAGAAATCTGATGATGAATATCAAATAAAGATTTCCTTATACAAAGCAGTAAATGCAAAATTAATTTCAGAAAAAGAATATACAAATTCTGATATTTTCAAGCTAATAGATGACATTTCTCTGCAGTTAAAATATGATATGAAAATTCCTGAATCACACATTGAAGAAGTGACGGATCTGCAGATTTCTGAATTAATGACAAGATCTACAAATGCTTTGAAATTATACATACTTGGAAGAAATAGTGTAACGTTCGATAATGATTGGGAACAATCACAAAAATATCTTGAACAATCGATAGAAGAAGATTCAACATTTGCATTTTCTTATTACAGATTAATGTATCTATATCATTTTACAAATCAGTATCAAAAGGATAAAATGAATTTTCAATATTTGATGAAACACCTTTATAAATTCACTGAGCGAGATAAATTTAAAATAAAGGGTAATTATTGTGTGTTAAATATAGAACCGGAAAAAAGGCATAATATTCTTGTCATGTGGACAAAATTATATCCCGATGATTTAGAAGCTCATTTATATCTTGCAGATTATTATTTGGTAACTTATCAATTGAATTACGCAATCAATGAATATTTAACTATTCTTGAATTAGATCCTGAATCATATCAGCTCTTAGTAAATATTGGTGACTTATATTTGAAGGTAGGAGATTTTGAGGAAGCATTAACATACTATGATCGATATGCAAAACAATTACCGGGAAGTTATTTATCATATGAAAAAAAAGCTGATCTGTATTTTCTTATTGGTGATTATCAAAATGCAATTCTTTTTTATGATAAAGCTTTAATTATAATTCCAGAAGATGTTTATATTCAAAAAAGATTTATTGATATTGAAAGATATAAAGGTAATTTTAAAAGTGCTTATAATCTTTATTTAGATTTATTAGATGAATGCATATCTCCGCGAGAAATAGTAAGGGTTCAATCTTCATTAGCAGGATATTATTTATTAAAAGGAGAAATTAATAATTATCATAAATGTATAGAAATAATATTTTCTGAAAAAGAAAAATACATACCTCCATTACAAATAGCTTATCAGAAAATATTGCGTATTAGATTTAACGGATATGTAGAAGGCAATAAAACTAACCAAGCGTTTGAGATTTTAAATAATTTGAAACAAAGGTTTGAACCTCCATTTGATGATTTTATTGATTTTGGATATCTGCGAATATATATTGCTTTGGAAGATATTGAAAATATCAAAAAAACATTAAACAGATTCAACAATTATGTTCAAGAAACACATCAGTATGCATGGAATTATAATGTTACAATGGGTAAAGCCTATGTTCACGAATTAAAAGCTGAATATAATGAAGCAATTGTTCTATATGAATCATGTGCTCATATTAGTCCTTTATATTTTATGACAGATTATAATTATAGAATTGGTAGGTGTTATAGAAAGATGAAAGAATATAAAAAATCAGAAGAACATCTGAAACAAGCTTTAACAATATTTCAATTTGATCCCAAAACAAATTACGAACTTGCTTTTCTTTACCAAGATATGGGAAAAAAGGAAAAGGCATTGGAACATCTGAACATTACTTTAGAAGTTTGGAAAGATGCTGACCCTGAATATATTCCTGCACAAGAAGCGAGAGAGAAATTGAAGGAATGGGAAGCAGAAAGTTAGGAAGATAGATGTTGTTGTTGAAATAAAGGGAAG
>JAGLWO010000393.1 GCA_023133395.1 Candidatus Cloacimonadota bacterium
CTCTGTCCTTCATCAGATGACTGAGTCCTGACTTAAGTTCATCAATAATATGATAACCGTATTTTGTGGCAATAGTACAGAACTGTACGGTCTTTACGCCTAATGCAAGGAAATTAGCTGCAGCTTTATAATCCATGGGACCACCGTTTCCTGATACTGCTAAACCTACTGGAGCAACTTTCGCCAGAGTTAAATAACTGATAGGTGTAACTCCTTCACCGCTCATACCCACTATGATACCTTCTTCCCATTCCTTCTTCTGACCCGGCTTAAAGCAAACAGTTGGAAAAGTATTCGCAAGTGTTATTCCCGCTTTTTTGTCAGGATATCTATCGAGTACTTGTTTAATCGCATTCGCAATGGGGATGATTGATGTAACAGCAGCAGTCAGTTTAAAAAGTTTGGGAATGTTCCCGGCACCAACTTCCATGATCCAATCTATTATTGTTGCTGTTAATGCTGCATTCTGGGAGACAATATCTCCTTCTGTACCATCGCCACCCTGAGGACAAGAGAGACTATATTCTATTGCCATTGCTCCTGCTTGTTCAAGTTTCTTAGTGTTGCTCTGCCAACCTTTTTTATCTTCCTCATTATTACCGGTTACCGGTCCACCAGTTGATGCAGCAATAAGTTTATCAGGATATTCTTTTAGTAACTGTTCAATTTCTTTGCACACTCTATCCAGGGTATGACCTGAAACATTGTCGCAATTGCCGTATGTTAATTCATTAAACTGGTTAATATACCTTTCCGGAATGTGTATAGGCAGATTATCAAAGGCTGTTTTCATTATTGCACCTGACCAGCCTGCGTCAAATGCAGCTCTCATCTGATCGAGACCGTCTGTTAGAGGTGAAGCAGACAGTAAAAAAGGTGAACTTATGGGTCTGCCAAAAAAGTCTGTATCAAGCGGCACTGGTATGTGTTTAAAACCAGGCAGCACAGCAATACTCTTTACTTTTTCAGTAATATCAGGCTTTTCTTCTCCTGAAAGATATGCGTGTATTTCAAGAGCGACGTTTTTACCAGCTGCAACAGCCTCAACCACAGTGGTTGGACCGTTCTCATAGTCACCGGCATAGAACACTTTGGGATTATCTACAGGCTGAAATTCTGGTTTGTTACCGATTGCAATAATAACTCTTGAAATATCGTTTCTTACCTGAGAAGTTCCCTTTATATCTTCCATATTTTTAGGATGAAATTCCATACCTTGTGGAAGATTAACTTTTATTGTTTCTATTCCTGTTATTTTACCGTCATTCTTGATTATGCTCTTAACCCTGATGCGACCATTGACGTCTGTACCGCTGTGAATCAATTCCTTCATTTCTTTATCAGTAAGCGGCATTTCTTCAAGATTCTCAAGCATAAATATTTCAACTAATTCTACGTCCTGCCTGCTTACACTTAAAGCACAATCACAAGCTGTAGCACCACCTCCGATAATTGCCACTCTGTCTTTCATATTATAAGAACCTGAATCTTTTAAATAGTCTGTACCATATATTGCCATATCCTCGTTTTCTATTCCGGGAGAGAGAGAACCGGTCAGACCCGGGGTTACAAGCACAGCATTATAGCCCTGATCAAGTAAACTTATTGGGTCATCTTCTTTAGATTTACATTTTATATTTATATCTCCAAGTGATAACACAAAATCTATATCTGTTTTCAATACATCCTTGGGAAGCCTGAAATCGGGTATCAGGTTACAAACTCCACCTGGCTTATCTCCTTTCTCAAAAATATTTATTTTATATCCCTTCTGTGCAAGCATAGCAGCAGCTCCCAAACCGGTTGGTCCTGCTCCGATAACAGCTACTTTTTTTCCATTAGGAGGAATGTTTTCAAAGTTCGGCATTACACCTAACTCTTTAGCCTTAGCGATAATTGTAGCTTGAACCGCAGGGATATTAACAGCACCATCAAATTTCTTGTGGGAACATGATGCCATACAATGCCTGTCCGGACACACAATCCCACATATCCCGCCTAAAGGGTTATTTTTCATTATTTCTCCAGCCGAACGCCTAATATCAGAAGGGATACCTGTTTTGGCTGCTATTATAAAGTCAGCTGGTGAGCAATCCGCTGGGCACGCATCTTTACATGGCTTCTCTTCACAATACTCGCATTTAAGAATCTCTTTTTTTAATTGTGCATCTGTTAGAAAAATATTATTAGTACTCATATAAAACCACCTTAAATTTTTCTGATATAATAAAATACTTTTAAGATAGAAGTCTTTTTCTCAATTATTATAGAATTATCTTTTGAAATAATAACATGGACATTGTTAACTTTTATATTCATAAAAAAACTCCTAAAAATTTTTCCAAATTAATTATTGCTAACTATTAAAAGAGCTAACTTCTTCTTCTTTCCTATCCTGATTGTCAAATTTATTTTTTCTTGACATTCATACAATTAAAAAATTTTAAGAGGTTCTAAATTATATTAAATATGGAGCAATAGATGTCTGATAATCGCATCAAGGAACATCCGATTTTACCAATTATCAAGCAAAAGAAAATACTCTTTTATTGGAATGGAAAACTCCTGAAAGCTCATGAAGGCGAGGTTATTTCTTCTGCATTATTTGCTAATGGCATTAGGATTTTCGGGCATCATCCCAAAGATGGCAGTGCTCAGGGTATGTTCTGTGCAAACGGACAGTGTGCAAAATGTGCTGTGATTGCTGATGGGGTACCTGTTAAATCCTGCATGACTGAAGTCACACCAAATATGAAAGTTAAAAGCGTGGAGGGACTCCCTGTTCTTCCGGAAGTAGAGAGAGAACCGGATATCAGTGGAATTGAACATTTAAAATTTGATGTACTTATAATCGGAGGAGGTCCTGCTGGCCTTTCAGCAGCTATCGAATTGGGCGAAAACAATATTAAAACCTTATTAGTGGATGATAAGAGTGAACTGGGTGGAAAGCTTGTTTTACAAACTCACAAATTTTTTGGTTCTGTGGAAGATTCTTATGCAGGTACACGAGGAAATGATATTGGTAAAATGCTTGCTGAAAAAGTCTTGCATTCCTATCCCCCTGATAAGGGGGAACGAAAGGGGGTTGAAACCTGGACAAACAGCATTGCATTGTATGTATATAAAGATAAGAAAGTCGGTATCATAAAGGATGGTGTTTACAAACTTATTGCTCCCAAAATCGTTTTGAATGCAACCGGAGCCAGGGAGAAATTCCTGCGTTTTAAAGGAAATACTCTGGCTGGAATTTATGGAGCCGGAGCATTTCAGACACTTGCAAATCGTGATCTTGTTAAACCTGCTGAAAAACTCTTTATTGTTGGTGGAGGTAATGTCGGTCTTATCGCAGGGTATCATGCTTTACAGGCTGGAATTGATGTTGTAGGACTCGCAGAAGTTCTCCCCAAATGCGGTGGATACAAAGTCCATGCAGATAAACTGAAAAGATTGGGAGTTCCCATATATACTTCTCATACTGTAATTTCTGCTAATGGAGAAAAGGAAGTATCTTCTGTTACTATTGCTCAGATAGATAAACATTTTCAACCTCTTGCAGGAACTGAAAAGACATTTGAATGTGATACAATCCTAATTGCTGTGGGGTTAGAACCGGTTAGTGAGTTTGCTGAAGAAGCTAAAACTGCTGGAATAAAAGTCTATTCTGCTGGTGATGCTTTTGAAATTGCAGAAGCATCTTCTGCGGTGTTTAATGGTAAAATAGTTGGACTTAAAATTGCCAGAGAACTTGATGCTGATGTTGGTGAAATTCCTGAAAGCTGGTATGAAAAAGCTGAAATCCTGAAGTCTGAACCCGGAAAGATATGTCCAATGAAAACACCAGAGGTCGAAGAAGGTGTAATGCCGATAATTCATTGCATTGAAGAAATTCCATGTAATCCCTGCATAACTGTATGTCCTACAAATTCTATTTATATCAAAGGTGATCCCATAATGGGTCTTCCATATTTTAAAGGTAAATGCACAGGTTGCGGGAAGTGTGTAGCTATCTGTCCCGGGTTGGCTATAACTCTGGTTGATTTCAGGAAAGATGCTGAATTTCCAGCTGTAACTTTACCTTATGAAGTATTTAATTTTAAAATTGAAAAAGGTGATAAAGTCAGGTGTGATGATATTGACGGTAATGTGCTTGGAACTTTTAAGGTTACTGCTGTAGTAGATGTGAAAGCTAATAACAAGACACAGCTTATAAGAATACAAGTTCCGAAAGAAATTGCGAAAAGAGTTGCCTCTTTCAGGATTCAAAATGAGGAGGTTACAAAACCCCTAAAGGAAACAATTTCTCCGGATAGATTACAGGATGATGAGATGGTTTGCCTTTGTGAAAGAGTAACTGCTGATAAGATAAAGGAACTTATTCGCAAAGGTATAACAGACATGAACCAGATTAAAGCAATTACCCGTGCAGGAATGGGACCCTGTGGTGCTAAAACTTGTGATAATCTAATTAAACAGATTTTAAGGCAGGAAGGAATTCCTGAAGATGAGATCGAACCAAATACAAGACGACCACTATTCATTGAAATACCACTTGGAAAGTTTGCTGATGGAGAACAGTATGAATAGTTATGATGTAATTGTAATTGGAGCTGGTTCTGTTGGTGTTCCTGCTGCTATGTCCCTGGCAGAGAAAAAATTAAAAGTTCTGGTTATTGATTCTTGTTCTTCTCCCGGACAGGAAAACAATAAAAAAGCTATTGGTGGTATCAGGGCAACACATTCGGATTATGGAAAAATCAAGACATGTCAGCGTAGTATAGAGATTTTTTCTACCTGGAAAGAAAAATTTGAAGAAGATATTGGCTGGTTGAGTAATGGATATAGTTATCCTGCTTATACTGAAGAGGATGAAAAAATGCTGAAAGACCTGATGAAAATTCAGCATTCATTTGGGCTGAATATCAAATGGATTCCTGCAGATGAATATAATGAACTGGTTCCCGGAATTATGATGAAGAATCTTCGTGGTTCAACATATTCACCTGATGATGGTTCTTGTTCCCCACTGTTATCTATCAATGCCTTCTATTTCAAAAGCCTGGAATTTGGAGCAGAATATAATTATAGAGAAACGGTTATTGATATTAAAATAAACAATAATTCCATAACCGGACTGACTACAGATAAAGGAAAATATTCAACAAAATATATTCTAAATACTGCAGGGAATAATGCTGAAGATATTGGTAGAATGGTGGGTTTAGATTTACCTGTTATTCCAGATAATCACGAAGCAGGTATCACTGAACCTGTTGAGAGATTTTTT
>JAGLWO010000394.1 GCA_023133395.1 Candidatus Cloacimonadota bacterium
GAGGTCAGATAGTTGAATCCAAAACCTTCGAAGCTGGAGCTTATAACTACGAATGGAATTCAAAAGATAATGCTTCTGGAGTTTATTTCTACAAACTGAGATCTGAAAGCTATTCTGAATTCAAGAAAATGATGTTACTGAAATAGTGATAAAAACCTTGCGAAGGTTGTGATACTATCGAAGGCATCTTGACCTTCGCAATGGTTTAATTAAAAAAAAGAGAAAGAGTTCTGTATTTAACTATATGGAATAAAGAGAAAAAAAGATGAAAAAGAAAAGATTAATTTTAATATTAGGGATGAGTTTATTTTTCTGTTCCCTAATTTTTGCCGGTACAAACGAGAATGCAGGTATAGTTTTTGATATGGATGCAACAACTTATGGTAACCAGAATTTAACTGTTATACCATCTCAACCTGTAGGTACCTATATAAGGCTGGATGTGTATTGTACTGAAGTTCACAATTTAGATACCTATGAGTTTGAAGTAGTCTATACCCCGTCAGAGCTTGAATATGTAACAGCTACAGCTACAAATCCCATTACCTTTGAAGGGAACATCCTTGAATCTAATGGTGGCACTGCACTCGGCTGGATGATTGATACTTCTACTCCGGGTGTATTAAGTATTGCTTATACCTTAGCAGGCACAGATACTCTTGAGGCACCTGAAGGAGAGGGACTAATTGCAGATATTGTATTCCAGGCTTTGGTTGACACTTATGGAACTTTAACCTTTGGAGATGTTTACTTCTATGATTCTTTTGGTGTGATGGACCTCATCACAGATACTGGGACTGCTTCATTCCTTCCTGACGCACCTGAGAATGTTAATATTGAAATATTTGCTGATGGTGATAGTGTCAAAATCACCTGGGATAACGAGGGTCTGGAATACAATATTTACAGCGATGAAGATCCATATGGTTTGTTTGAGATTCATGAAGCTACAGTAACTGATATCGGTGAAGTAATTATTAATATTGTTGGTTTAAAAAAGTTTTACAGAATTACTGCAAATAATTAAATTTACTATTCTCTCTCACAATGCGATCTTTGGGAGAAAGAACAATATAAGGAAAAGATAATGTTAGCATCAATAAGAAATTTCTTTATTTTTTTCTTACCTAATGGAGGAGAAAAGATGAAAAAATTAATTATTTTATTGTGTCTATTCGTAGTTACAGCTTTACTGATAGCTCAAACAGTTCCGGATACTTTTAGGAATGAGAGAGGACCAAACGAGAATGCTGGTATAAGATTTGACCTGGATGCCACTACTTATGGCAACCAGAATGATACTACCATGTCTGCCCCTGCTGTAGGTGATTACATTAGGGTGGATGTGTATGCCATAAATGTTCACAATTTAGACACTTATGAGTTTGAAGTGCTCTACAACCAGAACCAGCTTGATTATATAACCGCTACAGCAACCAATCCCATTACTTATGAACAGAACATTCTTACTACTAATGGTGGTACGGCATTAGGCTGGATGATTGATTCCTCTACTTCAGGTGTCTTAAGTCTTGCTTATACCTTAGCAGGTACAGATACTCTTGAAGCTCCTGAAGGAGAAGGGCTAATTGCAGACATTTTATTTCAGGTTTTAAGTACTATTGGAGATTCTCTTACTTTTGGAGATGTTTACTTCTACGATTCCTTTGGTGTAATGGATATTATCACAGATAAAGGTATTGCTATAATCCCAGGTTCGGTTTCGGTAGATAATAGTGAATTTGATTCTATATTTAAAGAGATTAAACTTGGGAATTACCCGAATCCGTTCAATCCCACTACAAATATCGCTTTCTCCTTGAGTGAAGCGAACCATGTAACTCTGGAAGTTTACAACATTAAAGGACAGAAAGTGAAAAAACTCGTAGATGAAACCCTTCCAGCAGGAAACCACACAATTATCTGGAACGGAACCGATCTGAATAATAAACCTGTTGCCAGCGGAATTTATTTCTATAAATTAAAATCAGGAAAATTTGTTTCCACGAAGAAAATGGTTCTGATAAAATAAATTAAGACTTGATTACTGTAAAGCCCCTTCCGGCAGTTGTTGGAGGGTTTTTTTGTTCAACACAAAACAACAATAAAAAAAATTTGACATTTTTTTTATTTTAAAATTATTATACCCCCACGGTGGTGGAGGTATAATATGAATGGGAGTAATAAATTTGTAAATAGCCTAAAAAAATTAGGTTTTAGTGAACGGCAGGCTAAGGTTTATTCAGCGTTGTTAGAAAAAAAAGATGCGTCTCTTGCTGATCTGCAAAAAATCTCCGGAGTTCCACATAATAAGATAAGCGAGGTTGTTAATTACCTTTTACGCGAAGGCTATTGCAGTGAAAAAAAAATCGGCAACAGAAAATATTTTAATATTGTCAGTCCAAAATCTTCATTTAATCGTGCTTTGAAAAACATGGAAGAAAATTTAACAGAAAGTCATAATATTACAAATGAAATGGAAGAAATATACAATAACTCTGATAAGATCAGAGAGCCATTTGAATATATTGAAGTTTTCCACGGAAACGATAATATCCATTATCATTTCTGTGAACTAGTAAAAAATTCAAAAAAGGAGATACTATCATTTATGCGGGAACCCTTTGCTTTTCACGCTCCGGAGCAAAAAAAGGAACAGGAAGACGTAATGGCTGATTTCCTATATCGTAAAGGAAATATAAAGACGATTTTTGAAAAAGAACTTATTATGAATTATCCTGATTTTTTTACTGAAGTAGAAAATCAAACAGCCAAAGATGAACTTAGGATTGCAGATAACTTGCCACTTAAAATGCTCGTATTTGATAATAATACATTGTTGATTGCCGATGCAGCCCCATTAAATATTTCCAATGAACTGAAAGTAGTGCTTATCAAACAGCAGACTATAATAAATGCGTTTGTCGAATTGTTCAAATTCTTTTGGCAACAATCTATAGATATTAAGGTTTGGAAAGCGCAAACTGAGAATATGCAAAATAAAGAATAAGGAAGGTAAAGATAATGAAAAGAAAGGATGTGCAATAGTAGGTACGATTTCAAATCGTTTAGAGGTTTTGGAAAGCATTAAATAAGGAGGAGTTATGAAAAAGAAAGTAATGGTCTTAATGTTGTTGCTTTTTGTAGTATGTGCTTTTGCTCAAGCACCAGAATGGCAATGGGCAACTCAAGCTGGTGGATCTGGAGGAGATGATGAAGGATATTCAATCACCTTAGATGATGCAGGGAACAGTATTGTTACAGGGTATTTTGAAGGCACAGCTACTTTTGGTTCATATTCTCTTACCAGCAGTGGATATTCTGACATTTTTGTCGCAAAGATGGATGCAAGTGGAAACTGGCTATGGGCATCTCAAGCCGGTAGTACTAACGATGACGACCAAGGACGAGGAATCACAATAGATGACGAAGGGAACAATTATGTTACAGGATATTTTTGTGGAATAGCCACCTTTGGTTCTCATTCTCTAACTAGCACTGGAGAATCAAATATTTTTATGGCAAAAATTGATGCAAATGGAAATTGGTTATGGGCAAATAGAGCTGGTGGAAATACTGATAATTATGGAAGATCAATCGTAGTAGATGATGCAGGAAACACTTATACAATAGGTGATTTTGAAGGTACAGCAACCTTTGGTCCTTATACTCTTTATAGTAACCAATATTCCGATATTTTTGTATCGAAAATAGATACAGATGGAAACTGGTTATGGGCAAATCAAGCTGGTGGATATAGCTATGATGAAGGATATTCAATCGCATTGGATGATGCAGGGAACTGTTATGTGACAGGATGTTTTAGCGAAACAGCAATATTTGATCCCTATACTGTTATCAGCAGTGGATATTTTGATATTTTTGTAGCAAAAATGGATTCAAGTGGAAACTGGTTATGGGCAACTCAAGCTGGTGGAAGTAGTGTTGATGAAGGATATGGAATTGCAATAGATGATGTAGGGAACTATTATGTGACAGGAGTTTTTGAAGGTACAGCAACCTTTGGTTCATATTTCATTTATGGCGATGGAGAAACGGATATTTTCGTAGCTAAGTTAAGCAGCATCCTTTCTGCAGAAAATGATATTTTATCTTTTCAGATTCCTGAACAGATCGGAGAAACAGTAATTGATGATGTTGAACATACAGTTCAATTAGATGTTCCTGCTGGAACAAATGTTACTGCACTCATTCCCACGATTGAAATATCTGATTTTGCCACAATAGACCCCGAAAGCGGAACACCACAAGATTTCACTGAACCGATTGAATACACAGTCACTGCACAAAACGGTGATGAACAAATATGGATGGTAACTGTAACATTATTAGTTTCTTCAGAAGATGATTTGACGCCATC
>JAGLWO010000395.1 GCA_023133395.1 Candidatus Cloacimonadota bacterium
ACCAATATTGATGTTTTTTATCATATAAATACTCTCTTCCCATTACTTTCCAAAAGCTCTTTCCCTGAAAATCTACCAACCGACTTTGGGAAAGTTTACCTGCTGCAGGCATGGTTTCTATCACTTTTCTTAAACAAACTTTCCTACATCTCCCCCAAGAATCTGTGCAAGAAAATATTGTAAAGTAATCATCCAATCCACTTTTCTACCAATTCTGGTAGAAGTTCTCCTGACTTACCCTGATGGAATTCATCAATAAACTTTCTATTTTCCGGTGCTTCAAGATTTACCCCAATAGTTTTAGCTCCTCGCATCTTCGCAATGTATAAAAACTGGGCAGCAGGATAAACAACTCCACTTGTGCCCACAACCAAAAAATAATCTGCTTTTTTTATTATTTCATCGATTTCGTTCAGGAAATATGGAATTTCTCCGAACCAGACCACATCCGGTCGAACTGCTCCCCTACACTTTTCACAAATAGGAATTTCAGGATACAGATCGATATCTTTCATTTTATATTTTGTATTACATTTTATGCAAAAACAATTACGTATAGAACCGTGCATTTCCAGAACTCTTTCATTGCCTGCCTGTTGATGAAGTCCATCAACGTTCTGTGTGATGATGAAGAAATTCTTTCCTGAATAATCTTCCAGCTTTTTTAAAGCAAAATGTCCAGGATTGGGTTTGACTTCGGATAATTGAAAGTAACGGAGTTTATAGAATTTCCAGACAAGCCTGGGATCAGACTGAAATGCCTGCGGAGTTGCTACTTCCTCCACCCTGTGATTTTCCCACAGACCGTCATTATCCCTGAAAGTTTTCAGACCTGATTCTGCACTGATTCCCGCTCCGGTAAGTACCACAACTTTGTCTTCTTTTTTAAATTTAAATGCAGTTTTCATAACCATTTTTCAACCAATCCTTTAAAGTACTGTCATTATTAACGAAGTGTGACAATACCATCTTTCTTTAACATCCTGCTCTCTGCGATAATGAGATTGCTTCCTCCTTCGCTGAAGCTTCGGTAGAACAGTTCGTTAGAAACCAGCAAGAGATTCCTCGCAAAGACAGGGCACTTTTATTATGATAGCACATGAATAAAGTATTCACTTTCATTAAAATATTCTTCAGCAATTTTCTGTAAAGCTTTCAAATTAACTTTATTAAGTCGTTCTTCCCATTTGAGATAATATTCATATCCAAAACCGATTGATTCCAGAACAGATAAAGTGTGAGCCTGATTCAGCATACTCTCTTCTTCCATTAATCTCTGCCCTCGGATATAATTTTTTGTTTTTTCAAGGTCACGAGTTTGAATCCCATTTTTCTTTATATCATGCAAAACAGTATGTATCATATTTACTGCTTCGGATTCTCTTTTTTTATCAACAATTGCAGAAGCTACCCAGAACCCGAGACTTCTGATGGAATGGAAACTGAACTCTACAAAATATGCCAATCCCCTCTTTTCCCGGAGTTCATTAAAAAGAATGGAGTTTGTATCACCACCGATAATCTGAGCTAATACATGAAAAGCTGTGTTCTTTGGCGTTTCCATAGCAGTACAACCAAATCCACCGATATTGATAACCGATTGATCCATCTTTTTAAAGGTTCTTTTTTTCTTATTTTTTGAAGACTCAATTATCGGTTTTTGTATTGATATTTTTCCTTTTTTTATATTGGAAACAAACAAATTTTCAAATGATCTTAACACCTCTTCAAAATTAAAATCACCAACAATTGAAAGAGACATATTTTCGGGATGATAAAAATTTTTATACCAGTTTCTGATCTGTTTTAAAGAGATTTTTTTGATAGAGGTTTTAGAACCAGTTCTGTCTATAATATTACTTTGTTTTCCAAATATCATTTCCTTCCACAGTTTTGCTGCATAATGATTGGGATAGTCCTTTACTCTATCCAGATTACTGCTATATATTTGTTGTAAATTATGGAAAAAATCTGCAGGGAAAACCGGTGTTAAAGTTACTTCCGAGAGAAGCTCCAGGCTCATGGGAAGCATTTCTTTAAAACATTTCAATTTTATCGAAGTAGTTTCACTTTGAGGAGTTATCCCAAAGTTAATTCCATTAGAAGTACAGTAATTTAAGAAATGTTGGTAATTCCGCTTCTCATTCCCATAAAGCATCAAACCTGAGGTAAGAAGATTTAAACC
>JAGLWO010000396.1 GCA_023133395.1 Candidatus Cloacimonadota bacterium
CAGCACAACCGCTAAAATCGATTTCTTTGATACCACCATGACAGGCAGCCATTCCCAGCCTCATTCCAGAAGTCCAGGCGAGAGTTAAAGTACCTTTTTTACGCTCACCGAAATAACGCATTCCCAAATTGAAAATAATGTTCTGGGTTTCATCGACCAGACCGATTTGAGGAGCACCAACATTGTGATAATACGGATCATCGCAGGTCCATTCATTAAATGCAACAATGATAACATCCAGAATTGGAAGAGGTTTGCTTCTTTTATATTCTTCTTCCATTAATTCGAGCGGAGCGAAATTGCATAACCAGTTGAAAACATTACTGGCATCTGTAGTTGTAGTCACATAAGTTGCTTTTATCATTAGATCAGGATCCAAACCCAGGACAGCCTCGCATTTAATCAAATCGTAATGTTCAAGCTGATACATTGCTTCCCGGATGTCACCTTCAACTTTCTTTTTTTCATTTTCCGGTATCCTATTATAAAATACTCTTGCTTTAGCTGTACGTCCAATAATTTGGCCATGGCAATCGTTAAGCACTTTTGCACCTTTTGGCAGTCCTAAATGTTCAGCAAAAGGAGGATAAATTTCTAAATCAGTAACCGCTACTCCCGGTTGCTTTTTTGCCATTTCGTAAGCTTCACGTGCATTAACTTTTCTAACTTTCGGGTTTAGCATTATCGTTTCCGCCACAGCCCGAATAGAAGACATTTCCTTCAAATTCTTGTAAAAATCAATACTGGCTTTGCTTGCCATTTTTCCCTCCAATTTATCTTAATTTAATTATTTTCTTTGCTAAGAATAAATCCTTTCTTAATTCGTCAAAGTTTTTCATTTGAATTCTAATACTATTTTTATTCTCTTTTCTAAAACCCTTGTTACTCTCGTTCCCAAAGCCCTCTTTGGGAACGTTAATCCGTTACCAATCAGGGGATTGGTAACGAGAGAAGAAAGAGTTCACCACAATATATAATAGCTTTTTTAAACTGCTTTATAAAGTAAATAAACTGGTTGGAACATTTTGCTTTTTACAAATTCTAAAAGATTATCCGGTCTTTTTTCCCAGGCAATACCTTCGGAATAAGCAATTTCGCAAACAGAAACAGCAATATGAGATGAAATTTCTCTTATATCTTTCAAGTCAGGATAAACTCTACCCTTTTTCAAATCCTCTTTACTTACTAAATTAGCCAGAGTTTTGGCAGCAGTATAGAACATGGAATCAGTAATTTTAGTGGCTTTGCAAACAGTAGCTCCCAATCCAACTCCAGGGAAAATATACATATTATTTCCCTGACCGGTAGAATAAGTTTTTCCTTTATATTTGATGGGATCAAAAGGACTACCACTGGCATAAACCACATTTCCATCTGTCCATTCATATGCCTGTGTTGGTGTACATTCCGATTTTGAAGTTGGATTGGATAAGGCAAAGATGATTGGAATATCTACGTGCTTTTTCATTTCACGAACAACTTTTTCATTAAACGCCCCGGGTTGTTTACTGACACCTATAAGTATTGTTGGTTTAACTGTTTTTACAACTTCAAGAAGAGTTTTTTGGGGTTTTTCATTTCTTGCATATGCGATTTTATGTTCTGCCAGTTTATCACCTCGTGTAGTTGTCACAAGTCCTTTACTATCTATGAACCAGAATCTTTTTCTTGCTTCTTGTTTGGAAAGACCTTCTTCGATCATTCCGGCAACGATCATATCGGCAATTCCAACCGCAGCAGAACCTGCGCCCAGGAAGATGATTTTCTGTTCATTTAATTTTCCTTTGGTTATCCTCATTGCTGCTAGAATTCCTGCTAGAGCCACTCCACCTGTTCCCTGAATATCGTCATTGAAGCAAAGAAGTTTTTCGCGATATTTATTCAATAAAGGAAATGCATGGTCATTTGTGAAATCTTCAAATTGAATTAATGCCTTGGGCCAGCGTTCATGTGCAGCAACAACGCATTCATCGATTATGTCGTAATATTCCTCACCTGTAAGACGGGGATGCCTTTCCCCCAGGTACAAATGATCTTTTAGTAATTTTTCGTTGTCAGTTCCAACATCAATTACTACAGGTAATGTTCTAGATGGATAAATCCCGGCACAAGCAACATATAAAGCCAGTTTCCCGATAGGAATACCAATTCCACTTGTTCCTAAATCTCCAAGACCCAGAATCCTGCTTCCATCTGTAACCACAATTACATCTACTTTATCTTCTGGCCAATTATTAATTATCTTTTTAAAGTTACCTTTTGCACTTGCTGGCATATACATTCCTCTGGTTCTTCTAAAAAT
>JAGLWO010000397.1 GCA_023133395.1 Candidatus Cloacimonadota bacterium
GTTCGTTCATATGAGCCCAGGAGCATTGGTCACGAATGTTTGCCATTTCAAAAAGGTATGGATTCAAACCTGCTTCGCTGATAGTGTCCCTGAAAAGCGGTTCGTGAGTTCGGGGAGTACAGGCTGCAACTACAATTCGATTGAGATTATGTTCTTCGATCCGTTCTTTGATCGTGTTCATACAATCCTGCGAACAGGCATACAACAGTTCTTCCGAGTGTTCCACATTTGCGATATTTTTGGCATTTTCAGCTACATCTTTCACATCCACAACTCCGGCAATATTAATACCGCAATGACAGACAAAAACTCCCACTCGAGGTCGTTCTCCAAAAACATCTTTTTCTACTACTTTCTTTTCCTGCAGTTCCTGTCTTTTTAATTTAAGATATTTGGTAGCTTCCGCAACTGCACCGGAAGCTGACACTACAGATTCGGGAATATCTTTCGGACCATTTGATGCCCCACAGACAAAAATTCCTTCACGATTAGTTTTCAATGGAGTAAAAGCATCTGAACGACAGAATCCGTATTCATTGAGTTTAATATCCAGTTTTTCGGCTAATTCCCGAATGTTTTTTCGTGGTTCCAATCCAATGGAAAGAACGACCATATCAAATTCTTTAAATTTAATATCTCCGTTTTCCAGAACGTATCGTAACTTTAAATTTCCTTTGTCAGTTTCGGAAATATCTGAGACTTTTGATTTTATGAATTCAACGCCATATTTATCTTTTGCCTGCTCGTAATATTTATCAAAATCTTTGCCAAACGCCCTGATATCCATATAGAAAAGCGAAGGTTTGAGACCTTTCATATGCTCTTTGGCAATGATCGCTTCTTTGATGGCGAACATACAGCAGGCAGAAGAACAGTAATTGTGATCAACATTCTCATCTCGTGAGCCAACGCATTGAATGAAGGCAATACTTTTCGGTGCTTTATTATCAGAAGCCCGAACAACGTGACCACCAAAAGGTCCAGAAGCAGAAAGCATTCTTTCGAATTCCAGAGATGTAACAACATTCTTATATCGTTTATAACCGAAATGTCCGAACCCGATCGGATCGAAGGCATCTATTCCTGTTGCCACTATCACTGCTCCGACTTTCAATTTTATTTTCTTATCTTTGTCATCAAAATTGATTGCTTTTGCAGTACACACTTTTTCGCAAAGCCGACAAACACCTTTTGTAAGGTAAAGGCATTTTTCTTTATCTATCGTATATTCGGAAGGAATACTTTGCAGGAAATACCTTGAAATTGCACCTCTTTTGCGAAGCTGCATATCAAATTCATCTTCTACTTTCACCGGACATTTTTCTTCGCAAAGTCCACAAGCAACGCATTTCTCAAAATCAACATATTTTGCTTCTTCAATTATTTCTGCAATAAAATTCCCGGGATTTCCTGTTACAGATTCCATTTTTGATTTGATGTGAATTTGAATATTCGGATGTCGTGCACATTCACTCATTTTTGGTGCAAGAATGCACATCGAGCAGTCATTTGTAGGAAATGTTTTATCCAGTTGCGGCATTCTTCCACCGATAGTGGAAGTTTCTTCAATTAAATGAACTTTAATTCCCATTTCAGCAAGATCGAGTGATGCCTGAATTCCGGCAATTCCTGCCCCGATAATTAATGCAGATTTACTTTTTGAACTCATATATTTTCCTTAATTAAACTAACCTTGGACAGCGTTACCAATCAGGGGATTGGTAACGAGGAAATTGATAGTGATATTAATAATCACTCTTCGTTCCCAAAGCCCTTAAAACTCCTCGTTCCCACGACAGCCACA
>JAGLWO010000398.1 GCA_023133395.1 Candidatus Cloacimonadota bacterium
CTGCAGCAACACAGTTATTAAAACAGGTATGGGTCGACATTGTTGCTGTACCGATTGCTGCAATTGCACCTTTTGGTACACTGGGCGTTCCAACTTTTAGAGCATATTCACTTTCACAGTTATAAGTTCCTGTAAAATCGCCTGTACCACAAGTTAGGAACACCATCACAGGAAGCTTAAAACCATTATTAAGACTACCAATATCATCATTACCCCATCCACTCATCCCAAGATAGCCACGATAATTAAAATAAGTTACACCATTGTTTATAGCACTATTCATTTGGGATACAAAAGGGCTGGAATAAACTTCATAGTAGTTATAATATGGCGCATTTGCTTCGATTATTTCCTTGATATATTTATTAGTAACTATACATGAATGTTCAGACGAACTGGGATCACCAACTAATAAAGCCTGTTGATACCAATTAGTTTGTGTCATATAAGGCTCTTTTTCATAATTTAATATTTTTGCAATTATCGTTTGAAATTCAATTATAGAATTAAACGATAAACGACCAATAAATACATCTGCTAATATATCTCCGCCTTCTAATAAAGCATAGACCTGGTCTCCGGGTCCATAGCTATATGAACCTGAAGGAATATTATAACTGCCACCTGCATCCCCCACCAGACATACAAATTCAGGTGGATTTTCCCAGGTATCATAAGCAGTCTGGATATAACTCTTAATTGTGCTATAACTGGTTCCGCTGGTAAATCCCTGGGTGCTGACTTCAAATCCTTTCTGATGTTTCCAATCAACAAGATCCTGAAGATTTGTTTCAACCTGACTAACTGTGGGGAAAATAAAAAGGTAACTGGGATCCTGATACACTTCTTCTCTACCAGCAATGATCTCATCATAGTTTAGAATGACTGCTTTATACAAAGGTTCGAAAAAGCGTGATATCTTTCTTTCACATATTTTGATGTTATCTCCACCTGTTCCATCTATATTCACAACAAAATTAATATTTGTAATTATCTTTAGTTCTTTTGATTTCGGATCGTATTGAAAAGGATTAACAGTTACATTCACTATACGAAAATCCCTCATTATTGCAGG
>JAGLWO010000399.1 GCA_023133395.1 Candidatus Cloacimonadota bacterium
CATCGTCTGAATGTAGAATAGATAATGTGTCTTCATCGATTATTATAGAAATTCCCTCAAGATGAGGAATGTAGTAATTGATTTTCAATTCGATCCATTCCGGTTCTTCACTATTCGGGTCGTACATAATTTCATTAATCACAAAAGGAAGGGTATTGTTGTTGTAAAAACTGAAATCCAAATCATTCTCAGAATTCAAATCCTCTGCTGAATAGATTTCGTATATAAAGGTAGTATAACCTACCACCGGTATTTCTGTAGAGAATTCATACACTAAACTATCATCTAAAGTTATTTCATCCTGGAAAATTTCAGTTTCTATCTCTTCTCCGTTCAAAGTTGTAGAACATGTAAAAACTGCTGTTGGTATGATTTCTAATCCTATATTTTTAATCAGAATAGAATGTCCTATCTGATTTCCCTGTAATTCAGAGCTTAGTAATATGAGTTCCAGGTCTTTCTCTATCGGCAATACACTGTTATGGACTGTTGGTGTTCCCATACTATCCAAACTGACTTCCCAGGTTATGTTTTCATCTATAAAGGGATTAATTCTTTCTATTGAAAAATCTGAAGGACAGCTTCCTCCAGAATAAGACGTAGAATCAAATCTTGTTTCATATTGATCTACCAGTTTTAAACTTTCTTCTGTATTATTGAGTGCAGTCCAGCTTCCTGCTTCAACTATTTTATCAGGGTTCACATTAGGATAGATTTCTAAAAGCAAATTTTTGTCCTGACAGACGACCAAAAAGTCTTGTATGGCGATGGTACCGGAAAAGCTGATTTGACCGCCGGATGCATCTATTATAGCCCAGTTATCCACAAGATATCCACTTTCAGAACGGTTGAAGATTTCAACCCATTCCTGGTTGGGACTTATAGGTTTAAACATAATCTCATTCAAAACCAGAGGAGAACTTCCAATTAAAATAGAAGTTGCCAGGAAATTATTCTCTAAGTTATTGTCGTAATAGTAATTAACTGTTGCTTCAAAGATATGAACTCCTTCGGTGAAGCTCCCCAGTTCACAGGAGAAATTAATATAACTTTCTGGAAGTATCTCCGGTAAATCGTAAACGCCAAAAAGACTACAATTGATGGTGATTTCCAAGCTTGAAGTATAGTTATCCACAATTTCGGTGGATAAATTAAAAACTTCTGTTTCGAGCCAGTAAACACCCTCTATTTCGGTTATTTCAAGCTCATAAATTGCCAGGTC
>JAGLWO010000004.1 GCA_023133395.1 Candidatus Cloacimonadota bacterium
TATTCAGGTGGAGTTTCCCAGTTATCATAGGCATCTTGCAGGTAATCTTTTATCTCGTCATTTGTCGAACCTGTTTCGGATAAAGGAGCAATTTTGGTTTTATAACCCAGTTTTTCTTTCCATCTTTTAAGTGGTTGAAGTGTTGATGCATAGTTATCCGGTACAATAAAAAGGTATTGTCCTTCTCCGGAGTTTCTTTCCGGTTCAGCTCCGTAAATATTTTTTTCAACCAGGTTACAGAATGATTTTGAAGAAATTGTTTTTTTCAGGGGATTCTCTGTTTTTGTAAAATCTATCTCAAACTCGATATTAATATCCTTCAAAACTCTGATTTTATTTAGAAGAGGATTATATTGAACTGCTACAATGGTAATCTGAGAGAATCGAACACTTCTCATTATATTTGGTTTGCTGATTGTAATGATATCTTCCGGCAGCCATAGATCTCTTTGGTAATAATTATAAGTGAAGTTTTCGTTATCTTGCCAACCAAAAGGAATGATCTTATCTTCTATATCTATTTCTTCGAATTCATATTTTAAATTTATAACTTTGAAATTCCCGGTTTCAGGAAGACTAACCAATTTTGTATATACTGGCAATTCAGCTTCTCCATAAATGCCTGTGTTCACACATCCCGGAATTTTCAGAATATCATATTCTTCATTTTCCACTTTCCTGGAAGTAATTTCTTCGATTTCAAAACTTCCGGTTATTTGAAGAAAATTTTTATCTCCTGTAAGTTCGATATTCTGAGAAAATAGAGTATAAGCGAATACGGTTATAATTAATACTAAATATCCATATTTCATAATACTTTATAGTTGATTATTTTATGAGAAGGCACTTTTTAGTATCAAAAATTTTATTATCAATTTCCAAACTATAAAAATAGATACCTGAACAAACAACTTTCCCATTTTTATTTTTTCCATCCCACCAGGCTTCCTGCTCTCCGGCATCCATTTCCTCCTCGAGCAGGATTTTGATCAGTTGTCCTCTCAGGTTGAAGATCTGCAATTTTACTTTAGCACTTTCCTTCAAGTCGAAGCGTATCCTGGTGAAAAGGCTACGGCTGGTTATTGTACCTGACGGATTGAAAGGATTAGGATAATTCTGAAAGAGTTTATATTTATCTACTGCTTGAATATTTGAAATTACTTCCAGGCAAACTGGCAGACTAAGCACCTGTCCCAGGTTGGTTTCAATTCTTAAATAAGCTTCATAGTTTCCAACTTCAAGGTTTTCACTGGAGATAGAAAGTGTAATATTTTCACTCTCACCTGCAGGTATTGTGCCTGACATTGTATTCGCATAAAGCCAATTCACTGGAGAATCCACGATTGTAAATAGATCTGATGTATTTATAATAACCCCATCCAGACTTCTAATTCTTATCTTACAGAATTCAGAGGGTGGTCCGGGAACAGAAAATTCATAGAAACCCAGATTATCGATCTCACTGGCAAGAGTTTCCCAGGTATATTCGTTATTTATGGTGTATTCGATATTGATCTTATCTATTCCTCCAATATCAATCCACTTAATAGTGTCTGTTTCACCATAAGATAATATTGAACCCGAAGTTGGATATTGAATATTCAGAGCTGTGA
>JAGLWO010000040.1 GCA_023133395.1 Candidatus Cloacimonadota bacterium
GGTTGGTTATTTTCATCAGTTCCATCCCAGACAATTGAAGATTGAAAATTGAATATTGAATATTGTCTGATCTTCTCTCCTTTGATATTAAAGATTTCAATAACCGGATTTTCGACATTAACGGGTAATTCGTAACTGATTGTTGTACCGGGAATGCGACCGGCTACTGACGGTTTAAATGGATTGGGATAATTGCTTAATTTAATATCTGTTATTTTTTGTATTGAAAAATCGTCTATTCCAACTGTTGGTTGAACGCTTCGGTAAATATGACTTATGCTTTCATAACTTATTGCATACACATAATCATCTTCTGAAATCAGTAAAAATTCGATACAAGTATAAATACCTATTAAATCCGATTCTATTAGTTGCCAGTTTTCACCATTGTCTTCAGATACCCAAACGGCACCGATTTCATAATCCAGAGATGAGCAACCGATAAAAATCTTTTCTTCTGAATCTATAGCAATAGAAGTTACTAAAACATCATCCCTCAACTCGGTCCAGGTCTCTCCATTATCGGAAGAGCGGAAAACACCACCGCCATATTCATAATGCTGTCCACGGCTGCCGACAAAGATTTCATCATTTGAATTTATCGCCAAAGAGGAAATATATTCATACTCCAATCCAATATGTTCCCAGTTTTCACCCTGATCTGTTGAGCGATAAACTCCTCCTCCCTCACCTATCCAGTTTGTTGTACCAGCGAATAATATTCCTTCTGAATTCTCAACAATAGATTTTACGTCTTCACAATCAGATAAGGATAGTAGTAATTCCCAACTTGATCCATTATCTATTGAACGAATAATACTATAATCTCCTCCCGAACCTGCAAATATATCACCGTATGAGTTTATGGTTAGCGATATTATATTACTGGCATTTGGATTAGAATATTGTGGTGTCCAATTTGCGCCATTATCTATTGAACGGTAAATATTATAATAACCACCTGTTCCGGCAAAAATATTATTATTTGAATTAATAGTTAAACAATAAACCGAGATATTTTCCAGACCTACATATTCCCAGTTATTTCCGTTATCAATAGATCTATAAATTCCATTTTGTGTACCGGTAAATAAGTATCCGATGGAATTTATAGAAAGACAAAGGATACTACCTCCAGAACTATAAATCGATTCCCAGTAATCCTGACTATAAGAGAAAGAGTAAAATAAAATAAGTATTAAAATAATTAAGAAGTATTTTGTTTTCATGCTATTCTCCTTTTTTGATTTGGAATAAAATAACCATGTTATTTTTAAAATTCCGGTTTTCATCTCAATAATAACATTTTTTGCGACATTAACACACCTTCATCAGTTCTTATCCTATACAGATAAACACCTGACGCTACTTGATTGCGATAGATATCGGTTCCATCCCAGATAACAGTATTAATTTTACATTTTACATTTTTAATTTTCAATTCGCGAATGCGTTCTCCATAAGGATTGAAAATAAGATTTTCATTTCCTTGATTATCAAGAGTTCTTATTATTCCTTCTTCTTCACTTGCTTCATCACCAATAATTAAAACCGCATATTTTTCTGCATAAAGATTTATACTGAAAAATATTACGAGAATAATTATTATACATAAGCATTTTTTAAACCCAAATATAATTCCTCCTATTTAATTATTGTTAATTTTTGATTATAATTTCCATATTTAGTGGATAGTTTAGCGAAATATACTCCACTAGCTACATCTTTCGCATTCCAAATAAAAGAATGCACACCTTCTCTAAGAAGTTTTTTATTTACGATATTTTCTATTTTCTGTCCCTTTACATTATAAATTTCAAGATTTATTATGGTTTTATTGGGCAGAGAAAATTCAATTCTTACTTCAGGATTTGAAGGATTGGGATATGTTCTTATTTGAATAGGATATTCAGGTGTATCAATATTGTTTTCTTCAATAGCAGAATTCTCAATAATCTCATATTTATAGACATTGCGAAAATTATCTGAACAATACATATATTCCCCATCATTTGTTATCCCGATATATTTATAACATAAAGAGTAATGTGGAAACCAGCCATCATATTGACCATATTCTGGATTTACCTTTCTGATCTTAATTTCAATATAATCATTAAGCCAGAAGTAACCATTCATAAAAGTTAAACCTGTCGGAGAAGCACATCCTGCTGTTCCTACAGTATCAACGCAAGTAATAGCTTCTACATCAATTCCAACTATAACACTGCTAAAACCTCCTGTAACCATACAGTAAAGAATATCATTATGCCAGGTAAGTTCAGTAATAGCACCGTTTGAACCCATAGGATACGGTATATGAAATGAGGTAATTATTGAGCCGTCTTCATGTGATATCTTGTATAGATAAAATTGTGATGCACTAGCCCAGAAATTTTCTCCATCAAAAGTTAGACCATAAATATCTGGTCCCATAGGAAAGGGAAAACCATATACTTTCTCACCAGTAATTATATCAATTGCGATGAGAGAATCTGCTGCTACATCAGACATCCATATATATTCTCCATCATAAGTTAATCCTATTATTATACTAGGATATTCAAAATGGAACTGGTCAACTAAATTCATTTCAATTTCTTCTTGTGATAAAAGAATCAAAGGAAATATGATTATTAGTAAAACCGATATCATCGTTTTTCTGTGGTTAATCATAACTATAACCTCCTGTGTTTTTGTTGTTTAACGATCTAAAGATAGTGAAATATTATCACTATTTCAACAATAACATTTTCTTCGACATTAAAACACTTTCATCAGTTTTTAATCTGTAAAGATAAACACCTGATGATACCGGTTTGCGAAATTAATTTAAGAAACAATAAGTAAGATAAAAACAATTTTTCTCATTGAACTCTCTTTAGTAAAAAACTAAATTACTAAGTTGAAAAATAAAAATCTTATTGTTTCATATTATTGCAAAATATTTATTGAAACCATTTTCAAATGCTGAAAAAATAATTTAGATATCTTACATTCTAATTTATACAAATTCTGATTTATGCTGTCAATATATTTCTCAATTTTGGGTAATCTAAATCTTTAGATTATGTGCACAGTTCAGGTACAAATGATGGAAATTATGTGATCAAATAAATTATAACAAAAAAACATACTAAAGCTCCAATTTGTATTAAATAATCGAACCATCTCAGTTTTAATTTATACAGATAGGTTCTTTCAGGATATAATCGGAACGCTCGTAGCTCCAATGAAATCGAGCGATAACGAACCTCTGCAATAGCTTTTGCAACTACAGGGAATATCAATGACATGTATGCTTTTGTTCGTTTTCGCACTGGTAGTTTTCCCAGTTCAATCCCACGAAGCTGCAGAGCTTCCCTGCTGCGTTTGAATTGATTGGTGAAAATAGGTATGAAGTGAATAACCGAAGAAACCAGGAAAGATATTTCATACGGGAATTTCCATGCTCGGAAAGCCAGAAGATAATCATGAAACGGGATATCAAAGAGTAAACCAGCTATCAGAATGATAAGGAAAAAACGCAACGATGAAGCAACACCATAATTTAATCCTACACTTGTAATTTTAATGATCCCATATTCCCATAAGATGTTACCTTCGTGTCGGAAAAGTATCTGAAAAATCATTAATGTAATAACAATCTTTGCTAAGTTTTTCAAACGATGAAGCAAGCGGTAGAATTTCTTTTTTGAAGGTTGAATTAAAAGTAAAAGAATCAGCGAAGATACGATTAATACAAGCTGCATCAGGATATCCTGGTAAATCACAGACAGGGTAGTAATCATAATTACAAGGATTAATATCGTTCTTAAATTCAACTTCATTGGATTATTAT
>JAGLWO010000400.1 GCA_023133395.1 Candidatus Cloacimonadota bacterium
AAATATCTGACAATAATCACGATTTCTATTATGACAGTTGTATTGAATCTATTCAGTATGTATCTTTCCTTTCAGCACATTTTCAGACAAGCACGAGGGGATTTTGGTGATCTGCAATTACCTTTGGGAAACTTTGCATTGATCCTGTTTCTGATGCTTCCATTAATTACACTTTTCGCAGCAATCCTGCTCTCGATTTCTACATATTCAAGGAATATAAAAGAATCCCAAAGTTACCAGATGCCACTTCTATTCGGAGCTATCATGCTTTCTATGGTCAGCTTCTTACCAGGGTTTGAACTCAACCTGGGATTCGCTTTGATCCCAATTGTAAACTTCTCTCTAATGATGAGAGATATTATGCTTGGCAATTACCAGATACAGTACATTTTTATCATTGTCGGATATACGATTTTATTAGATATAATAATGATTTCTATTTCCATAAAACTCTTCAATAACGAATCCGTGCTTTTCCGTACATCAGAAGAGAAATCTTTAAAATTCTGGGGCAAAGAAAAGAAGAATGTATTTTCAACGCAATTTGTGATCATCTTCTTTATTGTAATACTACTGGCACTTTTTTATATAGGTGGAACCTGGCAGGTGAAGAATTTACCCAATGGTTTATTAAAAACTGAATTATTATTAATCCTTCTGCCTTCCATTTTGGTTTTAAGGATATCAAAATCTGATATAAAGAAAACACTCAGAATGAATGCTTCAACACCAGTTAATTTCCTTATTGTAGCTTTGATGGCTATTCCAGTGTTTATTCTTGCGATTCTTTCTATGCAAGTAATAAATACTATTTTCCCAATCCCGGAATCTTATATTGAATCTATGAGCAAAATTATTTATATGGGCGATATAAGCTTTTTTAAAGTTCTTTTTATTATCGCAGTTATACCCGGAATATGTGAGGAAATAATGTTCCGCGGGTATATCATCAATGCGTTTACAAAACACGGTTTCTGGAAAGCAATTACTATCACAGCTATTCTTTTCGGTGCGTTCCATCTTGATCCTTTCCGAATGTTTCCTGCAACTTTACTCGGTTTCTGGATGGGATATTTACTCTTAAAAACAAATAGCATTCTTTTGCCGATGTTTGCCCATTTCCTCAATAATGCATCAGCGCTTGTCTTGGGTAGGTTTGGTGAAGAAATTCCTGTTATAAAAAATATAATTTCCGGTCAGGATTTTCCATTCTGGATAGGAATCCCTGCAATAATAGTATTGACTTTATTATTAAAAACTTTTATAAGAATCAACGAGAATAATCATGAGAATTTTTTAAGGAGTTAAATAATGTGTGGAATTGTTGGATATATAGGGGAGAGGAACGCAACTCCGATTATACTTGAGGGTATAAAACGGCTTGAGTACCGTGGATATGACAGTTCTGGAATTGCAATTTTAGATAAAGAATCAAATTTAAAGATCTTTAAGAAATCCGGGAAGATAGTAGAGCTTGAGCGTTCTTTACCTTCACCGAGTGAGACTTTCGGGAATATAGGCATAGCTCATACCCGATGGGCTACACATGGTGAACCGAACGAAGTGAATGCTCATCCTCATACAGATTGTACAAATAGATTTGCTGTGGTTCATAATGGAATTATTGAGAATCATAAAAAGCTCAGAACTAAATTGGAATCTGAAGGGCATAAATTTACTAGCGATACTGATACAGAAGTTTTAGCACATCTTATTGAATATTTTGCAAAAGAAGAGGATAATTTTACACTTTATGTTAAAGAAGCTTTAAAGTTAGTTGAAGGAACATTTGGTATTGCAGTAATAGACACAGATAATCCTGATAAAATAGTAGCTGCAAGAAGGGGAAGTCCTCTAATTCTCGGAATTGGAAAAGATGAATTCTTTGTTGCTTCCGATGTAACAGCGATTATCATTCACACGAAAAAGGTGATTTACCTGCAGGATAACGAAATTGTAACAATAAATAGGAAGAATTTTGAGATCACTACATTGGAAAATGAAGTAGTTGAAGCTAAGATCTCTGAGGTTGATTGGGATGTTTCCGCTATTGATAAAGGCGAATATAAGCATTTTATGTTAAAAGAGATATTCGAGCAGCCTATTTCAGTGCGAAATGCTTTCCGGGGAAGACTGGTAGAAAAACTTTCCACAACTCGACTTGGTGGATTAGCAATGACAGGTGAAGAATTACGAAGGATAAAAAGATTACAGATAATTGCCTGTGGAACTTCCTGGCATGCCGGTCTTATTGGAAAACATATAATAGAGAATTTATCCAGGATACCTGTCGAGGTTGAATATGCCAGTGAGTATCGTTATCGAAATCCAATTATTCCTGAAGATACGATCGTTTTTGTTATAAGTCAATCTGGAGAAACAGCAGACACTTTAGCCGCTCTCCAGGAAGCTCAGGCAAAAGGTGCAAGAGTACTGGGTATAACAAATACTATTGGAAGTACAATCGCCCGTGATTCTGATGGTGGAGTATATATTCACGCTGGAACTGAAATCGGAGTTGCTTCTACAAAAGCCTTTACTTCACAGGTTACTATCCTGATATTGTTGGGGGTTCTTCTGGGAAGAATGAGAAACCTTCCTCCGACATTTGGAGCTGCATTAATTAAAGAACTAAAAGTCATTCCTGAGAAAATTCAAAGAATATTAGATAAAAACGATAAAATAAAAAAAATCTCAAAGACTATTAAAGATTCTACAAATGCTTTATATCTGGGGAGAGGAGCGAATTATCCTGTAGCTCTTGAGGGTGCATTAAAACTGAAGGAAATATCATACGTTCACGCAGAAGG
>JAGLWO010000401.1 GCA_023133395.1 Candidatus Cloacimonadota bacterium
AAGACTTCTTGGGTTTATTTTTAATGGCATATTTTACAATTGCATTTTCACGTAAGGTTCTGCGATGAAACCTACCCGTCGTTCCATCCGCCTGCCGAGTTACGATTACACCTCTTCAGGTGCATATTTTGTAACGATCTGCACCAAAAACCGACAATATTTTTTCGGAAAAATCCTGAATGGAAAAATAAATTTATCGAAAATCGGGAAGATCGCATCACAGAATTGGCAGAATATTTCCAATCATTATAACCATGTGGAATTAGGCGAATTTGTGGTAATGCCAAATCACATCCACGGTATTATCTGGATCGTAGGGACACGCCTTGATCTACCCGACAAAAAAGAAACCGTAGGGGAATACCTTGGGATGCCTAATAATAACAATATGATATCAAAAATTGATAATAATGCGATTCGTCAGGGCGAACCCAAAACGATAAACACAAAAAGAGAAAGGATTCGCCAAAGCGAACCCCTACATAAACGCGAATTTGGTGCACCGCAATCCGGATCGTTATCAATGATCATTAATCAATACAAGGCATCTGTAAAACGTTGGTGTAATAAAAACGGATGTGATTATTTCTGTTGGCAGAGAAATTATTATGAACATATCATTCGCAACAATGATGATCTTTATAATATTTCAGAATATATTCAAACAAATCCTTTAAATTGGGAACATGATAAGGAATTCAAAACAGAATAAGATAAATAATTCCAATATAAATTATTTGACCGCAAACTGTAATAATTATTTATATATTTCTATGAATTCACTAGAGGTAAAACATGAAAGCAATGATCTTGAATAAAATCTACGACCTGACGGAAGATAGAGAACCGCTGGAACTTGTTGATTTGCTGATTCCCAAACCGAAAGAAAACGAAATCCTGATCAAGGTTTCCCGTTGTGGTGTTTGTCATACGGAACTCGATGAAATTGAAGGCAGAACTCCACCTCCGAAATTTCCAATTATTCTGGGTCATGAAGTTGTGGGATATATCGAAAAAAGTGGGGAAGAAGCAAATAAATTCAATATCGGTGACAGAGTTGGAGTTGCCTGGATATTCTCTGCTTGTGGGAAGTGTGATTATTGCCAAAATTGCAAAGAAAATCTATGTGAAAATTTTAAAGCTACAGGCAGAGATGCAAATGGCGGATATGCAGAATATATGACTGTTCCTGAAGATTTTGCTTATAAAATCCCTGATGTGTTTTCCGATTCGGAAGCTGCTCCATTGATGTGTGCAGGAGCAATTGGCTACAGGTCTCTTCGGTTAACAAATCTGAAGGATGGACAGAATTTTGGACTTACCGGTTTTGGTGGTTCCGGGCATCTGGTTTTGAAAATGGTTAAGTATAAATTTCCGAATTCTAAGATTTATGTTTTTGCTCGAAGTCAAGAAGAACGACAATTTGCACTTGAACTTGGTGCTTTTTGGTCAGGTGATACAACAGACGAATCTCCTGAAAAATTAGATTCTATCATCGATACAACGCCTGTGTGGAAACCGATTGTGGAAGCTTTGAAGAACCTGAAACCTGGCGGAAGACTGGTTATTAATGCTATTCGTAAAGAAGAGATCGATAAAGAATATCTTCTTCAACTTGATTATCCTTCACATCTCTGGTTGGAAAAGGAAATTAAGAGCGTGGCAAATGTAGAGAGAAGAGATGTAATTGAATTCCTTGAACTTGCTGCCAGAATCCCCATACAACCCGAATTCCAGGAATATAAATTGGAAGATGCAAATATAGCACTTCTTGAACTGAAAGAACGAAAAATACGGGGAGCAAAGGTATTGAGGATTTCGAATTAAAGATAGATTTAACCTGTTTTTCCAAAAGAGTGTTCATATCTTTATGATGCGATCTGTATATTAAAATAAACGAGGAGTAATATCTTGAATAACGTAATTGACCATTTTCAAAGTTGGATTCGTCATGAAACAGCTTTAATAAGTAGTCCAAATCCCTTATTGGTTCTTGCAGTTATTTTAGTCACAGGTTATGTATTCACCAGGATAGCCCGCAAGCTTCATATTCCCATTGTAACAGCTCAAATCATTGGTGGTGTGATATTGGGTGGTTATGTATTGAATCTTTTTCGAGAGGACGCATATACGAGCTTTATGCCGATTACTAACTTTGCTCTTGGTTTTATTGGATTGACAATTGGTAGTCATCTGGATTTCAGGAAATTACACAATGCAGGTCGAAGAATTTCTCTCATAACTTTATGTGATGTGATTTTAACTCCAGTAATTGTTTTTTTTGCACTTTATTACATTGCTCATCTTACAATCGAAGTTAGTTTACTTATAGCAGCAATTTCGATTACAACTGCTCCTGGCTCCACACTTCATATAATCAAAGAAAAAAGAGCAAAAGGAATACTCACAAAGACTATATTAGCAGTTGTTGCCTTAAACAATGTTTTAACAATTTTAGTATTTTATGCAATATACTATTATCTTTTTTATAAAGCTGAATTTCACCAATTCAGTTTGATAAAAACCATAACTCAACCCATTTTACTACTTATTGAATCTGTAATCATTGGTGGAGCTGTGGGATTTGCCTTAATATATTTTACTGAAAAGAGAAAGATCAGGATATCCTTTCTAGCAACTGTAATTCTGGCAGTTGTGATAACTGTAGGAACTTCTGAATTATTGCACCTTTCTGGCATTTTATCATGTCTTATTCTTGGAATAATAATTACAAATTATTCAAAATATAAAGCAATATTGTTTGGAGCATTCAAAGATATCGAGGTTGAAGTTTTTACATTATTCTTTGTTTTAGCTGGAACACATCTCGACTTGAAAGCGATCAAAATGGCAGGTTTTGCGGGTTTTGTGCTCATTGTAAGTAGATTGATAGGGAAGACCATTGGACCTAAAGTTGGTGCATATATTGCAGGATCAACTCAAACAATTAAAAAATGGATAGGAATATCACTATTCCCTATTGCTGGAGTGGCAATTGGATTGGTTTTGCTAATTGAAAATAATAT
>JAGLWO010000402.1 GCA_023133395.1 Candidatus Cloacimonadota bacterium
TTTGACAAAACAACATCGTTAATCCCGAAATTAATGAATAGATATGGGGAAGAAGTATTAGAAAGAAATTTAGAATCGGGAAATTTCTCCTTAATGAATTTGGTTAGTAAATTGTGATTTAGTTTTAATGTTATTCTAATATCCTCCTGAGCTTTTAAACCCTCTTTTGATAGAGCTTTAATTGCAACTCTTTGAGAAATATAAGGAGCACAGGTACAGATATATTGATGAACCACTGTGATTGGTTTAATAAGTTCAGGATGATTTGAAATAGCCCAACCAATCCGCCAGCCTGTCATGCATAGGGATTTTGACAATCCTGATATAACAATTATTTTCCCTTTAAGATTCAAAAAAGTGTCCTGTTTTTTTTCTAAAAATAAATCTCGATACACTTCATCTACAACGATTAAAATATCATTTTCTATACAAGTTTTAATGATAAAATTTATTTCATCACTTTTATAACAGATGCCAAGGGGATTAGAAGGATTATTAAGAATTACCATTTTCGTTTTTGAAGAAATTTTCTGAATGAAAGAATCCTTTTTCAACTCGAAGTTATTTTCTGGGTCAAGATCAAAATAAACAGGTATTCCACCCACTATTTGAATAATTGTTTTATAAGCTAAAAAAGTTGGATTTGCAATGAGGATTTCATCACCAGGATTTATAAAACTGAATGATGTAGCAAAGATTGCTTCTTCTGCACCAACGGTCACGCAAACATTATCAGGAATAGATTTATTATAGTAACCTGAAATTGCTTCTCTCAGTTCTCTCAAACCTGCAGTGGAAGTGTAATTAATATCTCCTTCTTCAAGTATTTCTTGAGCATAATCTGTTAATATTTTAGGAGTTGGAAATTGAATCTCACCCAATCCAAGGTTAATAGAATCTACAGGAGCTTTATCAAAGATTTTTCGTATCTCAGATTTTTCGATGTTTTTAATTCTATCTGCTAAATAATTTTCCATCTATCTGAGTTCAGTTTCAAGAGTTACTGAAATTTCACTTTTTTCATCGCGGTATTTGATAATTATTGAGCAATATACAGAAAATTCAGGGTTGGATTTAAGAGGTCGTGTACCTGGAATTACAACAGCTCTTTCAGGAATGATTACAGATTTTCCTGCTTCTTTTTTCAAATAGTATTTATTCACAGCATCATAAACTGGAGTTCCGGAAGTTAAAATTACACCTGCAGCTATAATAGCCTGTGATTTCACAATCACACCTTCGTAAATGCCGCAATTTCCTCCGATGAAAACATCATCTTCGATTATTACTGGATTTGCTCCGATAGGTTCTAAAACACCTCCCAGTTGAGATGCAGCACTCAAATGAACATTTTTTCCAACCTGAGCACAGGTCCCAACTAAGGCATGAGAATCTATCATCGAACCATCACCGATATATGCTCCCACATTTATGTACATAGGAGGCATCATAACTACATTTTTTCCAATATAAGATCCATCTCGTATAGAGGACCCACCTGGAACCAGACGAATATCATCTCTATTTTGAAAATCCTGCAGGGGAAAGGTTTCCTTATCCTGGAAAGGTCCCATTTTAACAATTTTTCCCATCCTGAAGCCAACAAGAATTCCTTTCTTTACCCAAGCGTTGGTTCGCCATTCCCTGTCGATACATTCTGCAGCACGGATTTCACCTGAATTTAATGCTTGTTTGAATTCGTTGAATGTATCAAAGTCAGACTGAGAAAACTCCTTTTTATTATGAATTTCGATAATTTTGTTTTTTAAATTCATGTTTCTTCCTTTTGTTCCTTATTTTCTCTTAATTAACCTAAGACCTTCTTCAAAAACTTCCCTGTATAAGATTTCTTGTTTTCTACAACTTTTTCAGGAGTTCCTTTAGCAACAATTTTACCTCCCTCATCTCCACCTTCAGGTCCAAGGTCGATGATATAATCAGCACATTTAATTACGTCAAGATTATGTTCGATTACGATTACAGTATTACCCATAGAAACCAGTCTTTGAAGTACTTTAAGAAGCTTTTTGATATCGTCGAAATGAAGTCCTGTAGTAGGTTCATCCAGGATGTAAAGCGTTTGACCAGTGCTTGTTTTACTCAATTCTCGGGAAAGTTTTATTCTTTGAGCTTCACCGCCGGATAATGTTGTGGATGGTTGTCCTAGTTTAATATATTCCAATCCCACTTCATTCAATGTTTGGAGTTTTTTCGCAATTTTGGGAATATTGGTGAACAATTCCATAGCTTCCTGTACATCTAGATTTAAAATTTCTGAAATATTTTTACCTTTGTATTTCACAGCAAGTGTTTCTTTATTGTAACGTTTGCCTTTGCAAACTTCACAAGTCACATAGATATCTGGTAGGAAGTGCATTTCGATTTGCTTTACACCAGCTCCACCACAGGCTTCACAACGTCCACCTCTAACATTAAAAGAGAATCTTCCAGGTTTATATCCCCGTAATTTTGAAGCAGGAAGCTGGGTAAGAAGATTTCGAATGGGGTCGAAAAGTTTTGTATAAGTAGCTGGATTTGAACGTGGAGTTCTTCCTATAGGCTGTTGGTTTATGTTTATAACCTTATCAAAATGTTCATACCCGATTATTTGTTCATATCTACCTTGTTTAATATTTGAACGATTCAGTTTATTTGCCATAGCAGGAAAAAGTATCTGGTTTATCAATGAACTCTTCCCGGAACCGGAAACTCCAGTAATGCAGGTAAATAGACCAACCGGGATTTCAACATTGATTTTTTTCAGGTTATTTTGAGAAGCACTTTGTATTATCAGTTTTCTCAGGTCAGGTTTTAATCTTTGTTCAGGATATTCTATAGTCAGCTTTTTTGCCAGGTATTGACCTGTAAGAGATTTCTTTGATTTCAGAATATTCTCTAGATTACCCTGAAAAACTATTTCACCACCATAAATTCCAGCTCCGGGACCAAAATCCAATATCTGGTCTGCTGAACGAATCATTCCTTCGTCATGTTCAACTACGATAACGGTGTTTCCTAGATCACGAAGGTGAAGAAGCATTCTGATCAATCTGCGGTTATCCCTCTGATGCAAACCAATACTGGGTTCATCAAGAATATACATCACTCCCACAAGACTGCTTCCTATCTGACTTGCCAGTCTTATTCTCTGAGATTCACCACTTGATAATGTAGGAGCTTTTCTATCCATTGTAAGATAATGAAGACCTACATTCACAAGAAAAGAAAGACGGTTTTTTATCTCCTTGAGAACTTCTTCAGCAATAATTTGATCGTTACCAGTTAAATGCAAATTTTCAAAGAAGTCTATCGCTTGAGAAACCGGCATTTTTACTATCTCATCAATAGATGTTCCATTTATTCTAACAGCTAAACTACCTTTTCTAAGTTTTTTACCATTACATTCGGAGCAAGGTTTATTACCAATAAATTGAAGATAATACCTCCGCATATATTCAGAACTGGTTTCATTCATTCTGCGACGAAGTGTGGGAATGATTCCCTCATAGTGCGAGAAGAACGTTCCTGAACCTATATTTGAATTCCATTCAAACTTTATCCTGTGTCCTCTGGAACCATATAGGATAAGCTCTTGAATACTTTTTGGAAGCTCATCCCAGGGTGTCCACAATGAAAAATCGTATTCCCTGCTGATTGCCAAGAGCTTTTTAATTCTCCAGCTTGTTCTTTTTTTGCTCATAACACCCCATGGGGTTACTGCTCCATCCATTATCGAAAGGGTTTTATCCTGTACTATAAGGTCCTGGTCAAATTCCAATTTAGTACCAAGACCATTACAAGCAGGACACATACCAATAGGACTATTAAAAGAAAAATGCTGAGGAGTCAGCTCTGGATAACCGATCCCGCACTTTGGGCAGGAATTTGCTTCGGAAAGGTTTTCAGTTCTCTTTTTACCTATAAAATCCATTTTAATAAATCCGTCTGTAAGCCGAAGTGCAGTTTCCACAGAATCCATTAAACGCCCATGAATTCCCTTCTTCAAAACAAGTCTATCAACAACAATATCGATAGTATGTTTACTTTTTTTATCAAGCTGAATATCCTCGGATAGCTCACGCATAACACCGTTGATCATAACACGTACAAAACCTTCGTTACGGGCTTCTTCTAGTTCTTCTTTGTGTTCACCCTTCCTATTTTGAACTATTGGTGCTAATATCTGGATTCTTGTTTTTTCAGGATTTTTTAGAATATGATCGACCATCTGGTCAATTGTCTGAGAGCCAACCTCATCACCACAATTGTAACAATATTGCTTTCCAATCCGTGCATATAAAATCCTGAGGTAATCATAGATCTCTGTAATTGTTCCAACAGTTGAACGAGGATTTTTACTGGCTGCTTTTTGTTCTATCGAGATTGCAGGAGAAAGTCCTTCTATATAATCGATCTTTGGCTTCTCCATCTGACCAAGAAATTGACGAGCATAGGCAGAAAGAGATTCTACATACCTGCGTTGTCCTTCAGCATAAAGAGTATCAAAAGCTAAAGATGATTTGCCAGAGCCAGATACACCTGTTATTACTATTAGTTTATTTCGAGGAATTTTTACATCTATATTTTTTAGATTATGCTCTTGAGCTCCTTTGATGTAAATATTGGTTTTCATTTTTATTCCCCATAAATAATTAAAGTGAATAATATTGACTTCTTATTAGAATCTACCATAATAAATAATATGTCTTTGCGTCCATTCTCCGTAGTCCCGAAAGCGTTCGGGACGAAGGATGAAAGGTTTCTTTCATGGTAATTCCCACGAAGCAATCACTAGAGAAGAGGTCTAAAGTAACAAATCATCCAACTTGATGTCATTAACAATTTCAATGGTTTACTCTTCCAATCTATCAATATATACTTGTACAGCTACAGAATCCTGAAAGGGTTTAATTTTTTTAAGAAGATCAATTCCCTTATCGTATTCTTTTGTATAAACTGCAGCCTGGAATATAACCTGAACAAGGTTTTTATCTGTTCGATTGTAAAATATCGCATTTTCAAGATACTCAAATCCTTGTTCACTCGAATCTCTTTCAAATAAATGGAATGCAGCTTCCGAATATAATTGGGAAAGACCATAATAAAATCTGCTTTTATTTTCTATGAAATCGATTGCTTTTTTCATGTATTTTATGGCGTTTACATAATCCCTTTTAGAATGAGCATACTGCGAAGTTTTCATAAATCCTGCACCGTAATTGTTCAATAATCTACGCATATTTTTATCTTTGTAGATTGTTTTATCCATAATTCCACGGTAGGAATAAACCGAATCTATATTAGTAACAAGTTTATCCATATCGAACTGGTTCTTACCTCTTATAGAAACCAGCCTATCCACCATTCCCTCATTACGAAGATATTCTTCAAAACCAATTGCATCAGGTGCTGTAACAGCAAAATATATGGGACGCTTACCAAAATTATCTTTGATGATTTGAATTACTGCCAGGTCTTTTACATAAAGTATGGTTCCTTTTTTGAAGGTTATAGTAAACATATCATCAGGATCAACTCCTTTGATAGTCAGTGGAGTATCTTTGTAAACTTGTTTCGGATAGAGTGCTGAAGCAGGGTTTTCCTGGCAGAGATCTATATGTTTATCCGGTATATTGAATTCAACACCTTCATGATCACGAAGCTGTTTTATGTACCACGGAGTGTTCAACAGACTCAGATTTGCAATTGTTACATCCTTTCTGATCCCCCTGCATTGTTCATTTTTAAAAGCCATTGCCCGGGCGATTTTCTGTTTAGTGATTTCAGTTGGTTTTACATCTTCTTTATAGATAATACCTTCCACATCTGATGGTTGACCTTCTTTTGAGGGGGGTATATATTCTTTTGCTTTAGGATCATATACTGCCTGAGCATACCAGACAGGAAAAGTATCATTATCTCCGTTAGTAAATATAATGGAGTTTTCTTCAACACTGTTCAAAATATTCTGTCCGTAATCAAGTGCTATATACTCTCTGGAACGATCGTGAATAAAATACTGTGACGCAAAATTTATACAAGGTAAGGCAATTACAATTGCTGCAACAATATAACACAGGGTCTTACCTTTCTTTCTGGCAAAATCTATCAAAGCTATTGAGCCAAAAGCCATCCACACAGTCCAGAAATTATAGGCAGTAACATAGAAATAATCACGAT
>JAGLWO010000403.1 GCA_023133395.1 Candidatus Cloacimonadota bacterium
CCTGTTTGATGTTAGCAGGAATCGAGTGGATCCGGACTACGGTTTATTATGCTCGAATCAGAATTGAAAACGGAGAACCATGGTTACGACTCGCTATCATTTTAGGCTCGGTTGCTGTTCTGAATTTTGCAACTGTTTTGGTCTTCAGAACGAAATCTATGAGGGAAAGGTATAGGCTGTAACTTGAGAATTTAGCTTTCATGGGTTTTTCTTGACTTTCTAAGTTAAACAACTTTTTCTCCATTTGGAGTGAATTTAATGAATCCACTGGAAAATGAGATAAAATACCTGAAAGGTGTTGGTGAACATCGTGCCAAGCTTTTGAACAAATTGAATATCTTCACTATCGGTGACCTGATGGAGCATTTTCCTCGTGATTATATAAATAGAAAATCTGTAGTTAAAATCAGGAACCTACAATTTAATCAGCACTGTTCCTTTGTAGGCGAGATTGTCTCTATCGAGAAACGTTATGTTTCTCCTAAAAAATACCAATTGAATGTCGTTATCTCTGATGGTGAGGATTTTCTATTCTGCACCTGGTTTCAGTTCGGGAACTGGTTCATAAAACAATTTGAGGTTGGAAAACAAATCTGGGTCAGTGGTGTTGTTTCCGAATTCAGGGGAAGCCCCCAGATCGTTCACCCGCAGATTGAAATTTTAGACGACACGGATTCCAAACTCGATTTCTGGAAAACACGCTCTATCTTACCAGTTTATCCTCTCACAGAAAGACTCAGCATGAATGTGATGAGAGACTTAATTTACAAAGCTTTTGAACTGTACAATAAAAGCATTGAAGAAACCCTGCCAGAATATATTCTACATAAATTCAAATTTGAACAACGCAAAATTTCTCTACAGAAAGTACACTTTTCCCAGCATCCCCAAGAAATTAAAAAATTAAAAGAACGTTTTGCTTTTGAAGAACTCTTCTACACCCAGATAATGCTTGCTCGCAGTAAATATAAACATCATAGAAAAAAGTTAGGATATCAATTTGAGTTGAAAAAAACCTATACAACAAAATTAAAGAATTCTCTTTCCTTTGAACTTACTTCTGCACAGAAAAGAGTTATCCGGGAAATAGTAGAAGATATGAATTCAACTATTCAGATGAACCGACTTTTGCAGGGAGACGTTGGTTCCGGAAAAACTATCGTTACTGTTTTTGCCATGCTTCTGGCTTTGGAAAACGGCTTTCAATCAGCCTTTATGGCCCCAACAGAAATATTAACAGAACAACATTACAGAAGCATATCCAACCTGCTAAGTAATCAGCCGGATATTAAAATCGCTCTTTTAAAAGGTGGAAATTACAAGGGTAAAAAGCAAACTCTGGAACAAATCGCTAACGGTGAAATCAACATCATTATTGGAACACACGCTCTGATTCAGAAGGACGTAAAATTCCACAACGTAGGTTTCGTTGCCATAGATGAACAGCACCGCTTTGGAGTGGAACAACGTGCGGTTCTTTCCCGGAAAAATAAACACCCGGATTTAATGTATCTTTCTGCTACACCTATTCCCCGTTCGCTTGCCCTTACAGTTTATGGTGACCTTGATGTAAGTACCATAAATGAACTTCCACCCCATCGAAAATCAATAAAAACATTCTGG
>JAGLWO010000404.1 GCA_023133395.1 Candidatus Cloacimonadota bacterium
ACCTGGACAAATATCGGTTATTATAATAACAGTAAATCAACCTGTGATCCATCCAGGGTAGAGGATCATATTTTCAATGTCATTTATCAAAGATTCTGTGATCATATCCGAACTGAATTTGAGACCTACGAATTCAGCCTGCAGGTCCACAGCTACGACTGGGGAGAACGTCACTGGGGTTATCCCAATGTACAGATTTCCGGGGGTTATCAGGTCAGTTCACCCGATCTTCCCATCAGAGATCACTCCTCTGCTGGAAATGATATCATCAATATCGGACAACCTGTTATTCTACCTGCCAACTCGGTGGGTATACATCCCCCTATCTATCTAAACGATTACTATGGATTCCATTGTAATGAATACGATTTTAACTATTCTGATGACGACACGACTTTTGCTGTAAATACAAGCATCGATCTCTGGGGATATAGTTCCAACCGACAAATGGTTTATACAAATTCCGGTCTGCAGCATTATGACGTTTTTGAAAGATTCTTTCATCTGGAAATGGATGAACTGCCCAATGTTTATCCGCAGACGGTCTCTAACTATCATTGGTTCCACGGTTGGGACCCCGTCTCCCAATGCTGGGAGATGGACAGCAGATTTGAAAAAGCTCTCGCCTACTATTCACCCTGGATAGAGGCACTCAGGCAGGTTCTTCCCTTCCTTTACCAAATGAACGATAATGAGATCCCGGTTGCTCCTAGCAATTTACAGGTTATCACTGAGTGCGCAGATCACATCGAGATTCAATGGACACCGGGAGATTGTTTTGATATGGAATCTTATGAAATTCTTTATTCATCCGAACCTATTGCCAATGGCAACTATGCCATCAGGGACAGAGCAAATTATCAAAGACTTGCCTGCCTGGCCCAGAACACCTACAAACTTAACTATCTGCAGCCTGGAGATCAATTCTATTTTGCCGTTCGTATCAGAGATAAGAACGGTAACTATTCCGCTTTATCCAATGAGGTGTTCGGCACTGCTGGTCCGGCTTCAATAGATAATTTTATCTGTTATGGTCGAGATGAACATATACTGTTGGAATGGGAGGCATCCAGCAATGGTCCTTTTGACGGATTCAATATTTACCGTAAAACCGAGAGTAGTCCTTATTCCCTGATCAATTCCTGGCTTGTAAATCCTGACCTAACCGGGCAGGCTGGTAATAATATCTCCTATTTCCTGGATGATACAGATGTGGAAAACGGCGTCATTTACACATATTTGATCGGCTTTGAAGATGCAGGAGATGAGTATTTTTATGGTGAAGAACTCTCGGCTGTCTCTCAGAAGATCTATCAGATCTACGCCAGTCAGACAACCGCGACCTGCTCTGATACATGTTATTTTGGATTTAATTATTTTGCTTCGAACGGATATGATGCTAATTTCGACCTACCGGCTGATACGACTACAGTTAGTGAATATTTCTTCAGTGAATTTTATGAACAATATTGGAACAATGTTCCCAATCATCTAGAGCAGGAAATCTATTCTGCTTACGATCCTGTGCATAGTTACAAAAGTTGGGTTTACCGCCTTAAAACTAATCTGATCGGGCTGCCCGTCGAGATCGGTCTGGCCAATCTGGATAGAGATGCTGAGCGGTTTTACCTATACAGAAACGGACAATATACGGATCTTTCCATAGGAACCTACACCTTCACTCCCTACACGAGTGATTATTACAGTTTCACGCTCTTATATGGAAATCTCACTCCCAGTGTTGTCTTCACAGCTTTTTCCAATCAACTATTATACCCGACCGAAGTAGTACATTTCGACTGGTCACTGGATAGGCAGGTTACAGTCGATCACGTTAATGTTTATGCTGCTAATGACGAGATAGCCATTCCCATAGAAATGGAGATGTCACCTTATATAACGGAAACATATTGGACAGTACCTCAATTGCTGTTCGAGAACCTGACCTGTAGAATCGACCTGGTGATGGATGAGGGCGATACCCTGCACTATTATGCTTCCTTCAGATTCGGTATCATCTCACCCCAGAATATCGTGCAGACTTACCAGGGCTGGCATTTGATGACCAAAAATTTCGCCAGCAGCCAATATACAACAGCAGAGATCTTTGGCGAGGGCTGCCTTTTCTATGAATTCCAGGAAGAGGAGTTCATCAGCGTAGATGAGCCGGAATTCCTGCATCCCTACTGGCTCAATGCTCCTGCTGACAACTATTTTGTGCTGACTAATGCAACCATGCAAAGAGTCGCCTGCAGTACCGGGTTGAACTCCGGCTGGAATCTCCTTCCTAATCCCCATCGCGCCAATTACACTCTGGACCAGCTTGTCTTTACTATTAACAATACCGATTATGAATATTACCAGGCAGTACAGAACAGGCTGATAGAACCGGTTGTGTTCGACTA
>JAGLWO010000405.1 GCA_023133395.1 Candidatus Cloacimonadota bacterium
GAGTAAACCCTGTAAATTCAAGATATAAACAAAGAAAAATCCCAATAGCAATCCGATACCCATTCTGATAAACAGCACTATAATTATTTTACCGATATTTTTTACTTTCGGACTAAAATAAATTCCTAAAGAAAGCATAATAAGCGGAATCGTGGGAGTTCCCAGATGCTGAAGAAAATTATCAGCTATTTGCGGAAGCTCAATCTTCCCCAAATTGAATAAAATCCCAAAAAGCAATCCCCAAATGGGTGGTAATAACAGGAACTTCCTGAATTGAACCTTTGAATTTTTATTTCCTCCATATTTCACAGCAATATAATAAACAAAAGTCAAAACCAGAAGTGCATTTCCCAGATCGAAGAAAGTGTAACATGCAAGACCTTCCTTACCAAAAGCTGCAATTATGAATGGAAGTGCAAAGCCTGTATTCATTATCATGGAACCGATGAGGAACGTACCCAGAGTTGCCCGGGGCGACCTGAACCTCTTTCCAATAAAAAGAGCAATAAAGTAAACAATAAAAATTACCGTTGCTGCAATAAAAGGCAGATAGATAAATTCAAAGATAAGTTCAACATTTGAAATTGAAAGAAATATCAAAGCAGGAAGAGTAACATAAAAAACCAGCTTCAAAAGCAGGTCACCAGTTTCCTTTTTAAAAAGTCTTATCCTTTTCAGGATATAACCCAGGAAAAATATCAGAATTATGGGAATTATTTTCTCTAAAAAATCTACCATTTAAAAGCCTTTTATTTTCTACCACATAAGCTCTCTAATTATACTTTTTTAGTCAAGAATAAACAATATAGAAAAAAATATCATTGTATACAGGTGATCTTGACACCATACTGCTAATGCGCGAGATAAACCTGAGTATGAAAATATACAACTACTCTAAGAAAAAAGTACCTGTTCTTTAATGCTAAGCGAACAATTATAAATAAAAAATATATGTCGATATTTTCCCATTTCATCGACATATCATTGATACAAAGTAAGCCTTCTATTCCTAACTTCATAAGTTCATAACAATATTAGACTCATAAGAAAAAGTAAGTAACTAATTCAAAATGGAAAAGAATCCAATAGGGTAATAAAATTATTTAACAAGGTAATAACCCGGCAGTTATTACCCCATTAAATCTAACTATTACATAATTAAAAACAACCTGGTTTTTTTTGATCTTTATTTTACAGGTTGGGGAAAGGTCTCAAATCAAAAAGTAAAAAAGAAACTTACCACTCCAAAAGAGCATATAACATATAAAAAATAAACACAGGAATAAATTTTATAATTGACAAATAAAACGGATTAGATGGAATAAAAGATGCTTCCTTAAGAAAAAATAAATTCTTAAAAAAGGGATATGATTATGACGAAGTTGACAGATGTTTTACCTGGTTTCAAAGACATGAAAATGAATCCTGTCACTCTTG
>JAGLWO010000406.1 GCA_023133395.1 Candidatus Cloacimonadota bacterium
GGGCCTACTTTAGCTGCAATAGCTATCAGTAAAGTAATTCGTGAGCATGTGTTCTTTACCTTTTTAGGATTGCTGGCATTTTTTATGGCTTTCTTTTTATTCTATCTTTCTGATAAAGGAAAATATATTGTTGATAGTATTATTTTGAAAATTCCGGTTATTGGATACCTTTTGGAAAACTCCATAATGAGTAAATTTGCTCGCACATTTAGCATTCTTATGTATTCTGGTGTTCCCATTATGGATACATTGGAACTGGTTGAAAATGTAGTACAGAATGCTGTGGTGGAGTCTGCAGTTCACAAAGCAAGGATGAATGTTAAAGAGGGTTACAGTGTTGCTGGAGCTTTCAAAAAAACAAAGGTTTTTCCACCAACACTTCTGCAGCTTATTGCTACAGGTGAGGAAACAGGTGATATGGATAGTCTTCTAAGAAAGGCAGCAGAATTCCATCAGAAACTGGTAGATTCTGTTATTGATAGATTAACTTCCCTCATTGAGCCATTATTGATAATTCTGATGGCTGGTATGGTCGGGTATATTATTATCATAATTTATCTACCGATATTTAGACTTGGACTGGCTATCAGTTCCGGGTTGAAATAGAATTTGCTTTAACTGCTCGGGTTGATATTTTTCAACTCGAGCTTTTTTATTTGGAAAATTAAGTATGTTCTATTTTCTAATAATCCTGTTCGGAGCTGCGTTTGGCAGCTTTTTTAATGTATGCATTTATCGGATTCCAAGAAAAGAATCGATAATTGCTCCTGGTTCACGCTGTCCTCAATGTGGTGAAAAAATAAAATCGGTTTATAATATTCCCATTTTGAGTTATTTGTTATTAAAAGGAAAGTGCAATAAATGTAACTCTACGATTCCAATGCATTATTTCCTGGTGGAGATATTAACACCAGTTTTATTTATATTGCTTTTTATTAGCTTGGGATCCCTTTTCTCGTTTGTATTCCTCAAATATCTTGTGTTTATTTCTTTTGGGTTAATAATCCTTTTTATCGATTTCTTTCATTATATCATCCCGGATAAGCTTTCTCTCCCTTTAATTGCTTTGGGCATATTTTTTTCTTTTACTCCGGTTTCTGATATTTCCTGGAAATCTTCTATTGCAGGAGCTCTTTTTTGTTTTGTTGTTTTTTTTGTAACTGCTTATATGTTTAAATTTATAACTAAAAAGGATTATCTTGGCGGTGGTGATATTAAACTGATGACAGCAATTGGAAGTTTTTTAGGAATCCTGGGTTCGATTTTTACGATATTTTTTTCTTCAGCAATTGCATTTATTATGCTCCTGATAATAAAACATGATAAACGTAAGGAATTTCCTTTTGGTCCGTTTCTAATCTTTGGCGCTTTCATCTATATTTTGATTGGTAGAGTTCTAACCTCTTTATATCTGGATTTGTTTAGATTCATTCGTTAAAATTCATCTGAATAATCATTTATTGATTGAAACATAACAAACTTTAATATTTTAAAAAAAAATGACATTTTTTTTCTACATTACAAATTAGGATTTATATAATAAGAATAAAATAATTTTTTTATGAATTGAAAAAATCTTTTTTAATATACTAATATTTCGAAGCAAGAAGATTTATATTGACAGAGAAATTTATGCTTTAATTTTATGTGAAGTCAATTAATTGACTATAAAATATAAAAGATATAAAAAGAAGGAGCAAATTAAAATTTGTATTCTGTTTAATTTAATTAAATTATGTAAGAAAAAAAAATCAGAGGAGTATGTTTGTGATAAAGAGTAGAAGTCCTTAAATTATATTTTTTTAGAGAAATTGATTAGTCTCTATTTATCTTTGAATTATTTTTAAAATTCTAAGAGTAGAAAATCGGTTTTTCGATAAACTAAAAACATCGAAAGTTCATCATTATATAAGTTGAATGATGGATAAACAAAAACAAATATGTATATTTTAAAGAATTTACATATTTCAACTAATTTTAACCAAAATAAAAAAAGGAGAAAAATTATGAAAAAGATTCTTTACTTTTCGATTTTGTTATTGGTACTTGGATTGAACTCTATTGCCTATGCTCAATCTAGATGCAATGTACAAAATATTGTAACAAGGGATAATAATTTCGATGGCTGGGTTGATGCATTCGATATTTATATCAGTGATTCAATCTCTGATACTTTAGGAGGAGCTACTGACTGGGCTGCCCTGAATGCTGCTGGAATTAAAACTGATTTTATTGTAGGTGGTGATTATGCTCTTATGATCGATTCACTGAATACAGGTGAATTTGTTGGAGATAATATCTTCAGGGCTCATATTAGTATGCAGACTTCTGTTGGGACTGGTTTTACCGGGAATATAACTTTACAATATATTAGCAATCCAGCACGAAGAATATGGGATATCTATAGTACTTATTTAGAGTCATTTACACCCCAACCTGTTTTTGATGGTGCTTCACCGTTACTTATTGAAATAAATACTTTTGATGAAGAGGGTGGAGATGATTTTGTTGATAAGATCAAAATAAGATTTACGGAACCTTTAAATACAAGTTGGCATCCGTTAGCACCCCCGTATCACCCAAATACAATATTTCACTTTACAGATGATATATTTGAAGGTGTTTTCTTAGAACATTACGGCTTTGAAACAAGTGTCTTAACAAACGATACTTATGTAATCCATATCCCTAATGCTGATACACTAAATAATGGTAATCCCACAATAGGTTTTATCCCCATGCTCCCTGATTGGGGTTTTACAAATACGATTCCTGATAATCCGTATGCACTTCGCGATCCATCTTCCAATCTCGCTGTTTATGGTGGAGGTCCATACATAACTGAAGCAACAACTAAACAAGTTGGTTCTGATACTTATATTACTATTAAGTTTTCAAGAGCAATAGAAGGTTCAAGTGTGGATATCAGTGATTTTGAAGTAATTTTAGATGATGTAAATCAAACAATAATATCGGTTGATATTTCAGAGGTTGCAGATTCACTTGTCACTTTGGAAGTTGCCAATATTCCTCCGGGTCTGTCAGGAACTAATAAACTCAGATTAACATCCACTTTATGTATAGAAGATACTGCGGGTAATAAGAACACTGTGATTACCTGGGTCAATATAAGAGATGGTATCTCTCCCAGTGTCGATAATGTTGTTCCAAGTCCTTTGTTGATAACCGATTCGGTTGTCGGGTCAGCAACATTTACCATAACTGTAGATTTTGATGAAATAATGGAAGGAACAGGAGATCCTGTTTCATTTCCTGTTGAAAACCCGACTAATACTATTTCCTTTGTTAATGGAAACTGGTTTGGAGATACTTACATAGCAACTTATAATGTTGCAGATGTAAATGAAACAATTCCTGATATCGATATTGAAATTTCAGGTGTTTATGATGGTGCAGGAAATCTTCTAAATCTGCATACAGAACAGGATGCTTTTGATATTGATACGGAAAACCCTGAAGTTGTTTTGGTAACACCTACTCCAGCTTTAATTTCAGATGCTAATGTTGGAATCAATACATTTTCATTAACAATAGATTACGATGAAGATATGTTAACGGGTGGAACTGCAGATCCTGTAATTACATTTCCTGTTGAATATCCACTTAATACTATAACATTCAATCATGGCACTTGGTCAGATGCTGATACATATATAGCTTATTATAATGTGGTAGATGTAGATGAGACAGTTTATGATATTGATGTACATATCGAAGGAACCAAAGATGATCCAGCAGGTAATACTCAAGTCATTTATGATGAAACTGATGTTTTTGATATTAACACAGAAAACCCTGAAGTTGTTTTAGTAACACCTAATCCTGCCTTAATTACAGATTCTGATGTTGGAACTAATACCTTTACATTAACAGTGGATTACAGTGAAGATATGTTAACAGATGGAACTGCAGACCCAGTAATTACATTTCCTATTGAAGATCCTACTACTACAATAACATTCAATTATGGTATTTGGTCAGATGCTAATACTTATGTTACCTATTATGATGTAGCGGATGCAAATGAAACAATTACTGGTATTGATGTGCATATTGGAGGTGCTACCGATCCGGAAGGAAATCCTCAGGTGCCGAAAGATGAAGTTGATGTCTTTGACATTGATACGGAAAATCCGGAAGTTGTTTCTGTAACTCCTAATCTTGATCTGATTTCTGATTCTGATGCTGGAATGGGAACATTTACTTTAACTGTTGTTTATGATGAAGATATGTTAACCGATGGAACTGCAGATCCTGTAATTACATTCCCGAATGAAAATCCGCTTAACACAATTACATTTAACAGTGGTAGTTGGTCAGATGTTATAACTTATATTGCAATTTATAGAGTATTCGATGTAAATGAGACAATTCCAGATATTGATGTACATATTGAAGGAGCTATTGATGATCCTGCTGGAAATACACAGGTCATTTATAATGAAGCTGATGTCTTTGATATCGATACGGAAAATCCAACTGTTTTATCAGTAACACCTGCTCCTGCTTTAATTACAGATTCTGATGTTGGATTTTTTATCTTTTCTCTTACTATTGTATATAATGAGGATATGTTAATAGATGGTTCGGCAAATCCTGTAATTACATTCCCGAATGAAGATCCGGTCAATACGCTATCTTTAAGTCCTATTGGGTTTTGGGCAAATAAGGTGACATATATCCAACGTTTTAATGTATTAGATGCAAATGAAACCATCTTGGATATTGATGTACATATTGAAAGTGCTCAAGATGATCCTGCTGGAAATACACAAGTTCAATATGATGAAGCAGATGTTTTTAGTATCGATACGGAAAATCCGGAAGTTGTTTCTGTATCTCCTTCTCCGGTTTTAATTACAGATTCTGATGTTGGTATCGGGACCTTCTGTATAACAATAAGTTATGATGAATATATGTTAACTGATGGAACTGCAGATCCTGTAATTACATTCCCTGTTGAAAATCCGCTTAACACGATTACATTTAATAACGGATACTGGTATTATCCTGATGTTTATATTGCTTGTTATGATGTAACAGATCTAGATGAAACAATTTATAACATCGATATTCAGATTGAAGGAGCAAAAGATGACCCCGCAGGGAATACTCAGGTTCCATATACAGAACCGGATGCTTTTGATATTGTAATGGGACAACCGGTTGTATGTACGGTAACTCCAATTCCTGACCTCATTACTGATTCTGATGTTGGAGTCGGTACTTTTACTATAGAAGTTTATTATTGCCAGGATATGATCACCGACGGAACAGCAGATCCAGTAATTACTTTCCCAGTTGAAGATCCCACAAACACAATTACCTATAACGACACTCTTAGTTATTGGGAAACTGATAACAGAACATGGATTGCAGCTTATAATGTTGCAGATGTAAATGAAACTTTACTTGATATTGATATACATGTCGAAGGTGCTCGGGATCTTCTCTCAGGAAATCTCCAGGAACCTAAAGACGAAGCAGATGTCTTTGATATCGATACGGAAAATCCTGTAGTTACATATGTAACACCTACTCCGTCTTTAATTACAGATTCTGATGTTGGAACTAATACCTTTACATTAACAGTGGATTACAGTGAAGATATGTTAACAGATGGAACAGCAGATCCTGTAATTACATTCCCTATTGAAGACCCACTTAATACGATAACATTTAATCATGGTACCTGGTCAGATGCTGATACTTATGTAGCTTATTAT
>JAGLWO010000407.1 GCA_023133395.1 Candidatus Cloacimonadota bacterium
CGAGTTTCATATTTTCTCTCCTTAAAAAGAAACACTCATATAATTATCCTCAACAAGGATATATGAGAGTTTATTCTTTTGCTTCTCCATAGGCACAAATTCCATCACTATTAGAATTCTGTTTGGAAATTACTCCAGGAATCACTTTACCTGTTTTCTTATCAGATGCCATATGAACCTGGTTATCCTCAGCTATATTATTTCTGGAAGAATAGGCATAAAGCACAACAGACTGATTATTAGTAAAGGGAAGAGAGAAATGAGTTCCCTGAATCCAATAGTAATACCAGGTTGGCATATCCTGCAAGTATGCACGCACTTCCGTATTAGTAAATGCCCTATAATAACCTATCCGATAAGTAATTCCAGTATTAGAAATAATAATGTTGTCCATAGTTTCATAATAAGAACCATAATTTACATAGAACGGATAAAAATCATGATCGCTGTTGTTCTGTACATAAATAAAGAAATAATCGGAATTAATGTTAAGATTTAAAGTGTATGATGATTGACCCGAAACATTAATAGCATAATCCCACTCTATCAATAGACCTACTTGTGAACCTGACGTGGTTTGACCGCTTGTTTCCGCATGATAAGTAATTGTCCCGGGATTTGAATAAAAATTGAACACAGCGCTACCTTCCGGTTCGGCTGTTTGTGTGCCATATCCGGACACGGTAATCTCAATATCCGTAAAAAGAGGATTATTAAAAGTAAGAACGAATACATTTTCTACAGTTACATTAACAAGATTAGATATTCCAACATTATCGGATGTATCATAAGCTTTTGCCTGTAATGTGTAATCGTCATTATCCTCTTGTTCTGTATCCCAGATAAATCCCCAAGGTGCTGAGGTTGTTTCACCAGAGAGAACTCCATCAATATATATTTCAACTTTTGCAATACCTTTATTATCAGATGCATTAATATCAATATCAACTATACCGGAAATTGTTGAATTATTCATCGGTGATGTTATCTGAACTGTTGGTGGAGTTGTATCGGGTTTTGTTGTCTGTTCTTCACAACCAAATAAAATAAATAGTCCCAAAATTAATAAAACTACAAATAATTTTGTTTTCATCTATTCTTCCTTTTAGAAATAAATTATACCAGAAGCACTTATTGTATTTTTACCAACTGTTTCAATGTCATCATATCCCATAAACTCACCATAATCTATTTCATATCCCTGATGAGAATAGGTGAATTCCAATGTGAATCTTTCAAAGATCAATCCTGTTCCTGCAGACCAACCCATTCCAACGACCTGATCACCATTATCGTCTGCATAAAATGTGGGATATGTTTGCCATCCAACCCGTAATGGAATAACTGCAAAATCATTTACAACAAGATATTCTCCACCAACTCTGAATTGATTTAAATCGAAATCAATATAATCAGCTTGTGAATACATTTGTGTCTCATAATCCATGGCAACAGTAAGTAATTCCCCAACTTTATATGATGCTCCAAACCCAAGCATTGAAGGCATCTCAAATGTATCATCACCCTCATATTCGTAGTCATAATAACCAGTTTCAATTTCAATCCCTTCATATTCAATTTCCAGATCAAAAGGTGTTCTGAAATTAACTCCTAATCTAAGAGGAACAGGATTTTCCAAATTATTAAAATCTACCATTCCACCAAAAACAAAATTCAAACCGGAATACGATTCTTCATAATTATTTTCAAAATAATAATTATAACCATCTTCAATTGTTGTACTTTCATATGTACCCATCCAGATATTTGTAGCAAATCCCAAAGAAATAAAGGGAAGAATTGGTGCACCAATACCCAATGTAGCGCTGTCTACGCCACCAGTTCCTTCGAATTCAAAATCATTTCCTTCATAGGTTACATATCTAGAATAACCGTAAAGATCAATCTGCTTCTGATAAGCAGCAGCAGCTACTAATTTGAAATCTCCAAATGTTAATGGTGCTGCTCCACTTATAAAATTTAAAACAAAATGATCTTGTGAATCTTCTGTTTTTTCTCCATAAAAATCCCATTCATAAGTATCATTAATAAACCTTGTTACAATTGAAGCTTCCGGATGATGTAACTGAGTAAGACCTGCCGGATTCCAGACAACCGCAGTTGCATCATCAGCCACACCGATAAAAGCTCCACCCATACCTGCAGCCCTGGCTCCAGCTCCTGTTAAATTGAAATTTACGTTCTGAGCATTTAAGCCTATAACCAAGATGAATAAAAATAAAAATAATAACAATTTCATAATCTCCCCCTTTTTATTTTACTACTACTTTGTCTTCAACCTGAATATTTCCAATTTTTCCAATTGCTTTTGC
>JAGLWO010000408.1 GCA_023133395.1 Candidatus Cloacimonadota bacterium
ATTTATGAGCAAGTTCTATTTCTTTGGGATGAAGTAGAAGCATTCCTTCGAAACCCAGAATACGGGCAAGTTTCAGATTATCTTCCAGGTCTTCAAGGTCGTGAACATTAACATGCAGTGTATCGATCGGAATCACACCAGCTGCTCTGGCAGCTATTACAGTGAGAGCGCGGGGTACGAGCAGACTTTTTCCTTCTTTATCGTGGATTCCCTGTATGTCGGCACAGAAATCTTCACTGCCGAAAGCTGCTGCAATGATCCTATCAGAAGCTCTGCAGATCTCTTCTGCATGAAGAACAGCTGAAGCAGTTTCGATGAGAGGAACTATCTTGAATTTTCCTTTTTGGAATCCTTTTTCTGCTTCATATTTTTCCAGCAGGTTCTCAAAGTAGATTATATCATCTTTCCCATAGGATTTCGGGAAAATAAAGCCTGTCACTCCTTCTAACATTAGATCGGAAACATCCTTTTCCAAAAATCCACTGTCTCTGTCATTTAAACGTATGAAGACGTGGAATTTTTCAAAGATACCTTCAGGTAGTATTTTTTTAATTGTATCTCTTGCTTCCTGTTTTGATTTGTTGATGACAGAATCTTCCAAGTCTAAAATAAGTGCATCTGCATTGGTTTTGGAAGCACTTCTCAGGAGTTTTTCGTTGTTACCGGGAACAAACATCATACTGCGAAGAATATACTGTTTCATTTCTTTCCTCTTTTTGGAATTAATATATGCCGCTTTAGAGTCAATACTTTCTCGTTATTTTGATTATAAGCCCTTGTTTCCACGAAAACTATCCCTCTGTCCGGTTGAGATCTCGATTCCCTGATGTTCAGAATTTCTGTTTCTGCATGCAGTGTATCTCCAAGAAAAACAGGAGCATCATGTATAATTTTTTCATAATCCAGATTAGCAATTGCCTTACCACTGATATCAGGAACGCTCAAACCTACAGCGACACTCGTAATAAAGGTGCCAGCCACAACTATTTTTTTATAGATCGTTGATTTTGCATATTCAGCATCAAGGTGCAAAGGATGATGATTCATTGTTATTTGGCAAAATAGGTTATTATCTTTTTCTGTGATAGTTTTTTTATCACTGTGTTTATAAACATCACCAACTTTGAAGTCTTCCAGAAATCTACCGAGATTGTCGTATTTATTCCGCAACATGCTTAACTCCAGATACAATATTTATTCCAAATCAAAAGAAATATTTATAAAATTCCTAACAAGATATATTTAAAAAACCACCTTCAATTTATAAGGTGGTTTAAAATTTTTATAAAAATGGGGCAGCTTTATTTCTTATTTTTCTTCAAATACTCAACCCAATCTTCAAATCCATCACCAGTTTTTGCTGAAAGTTCTATAACTTCCATTTGCGGATTTACATTTTTGATGTTTTCTTTGATCTTATCAATGCTGATATCGAGGTAGGGAAGAAGGTCGGTTTTGGAAATGATACAAAGCTGAGAATTCCTGAAAGCGAGTGGATATTTCAAAGGCTTGTCTTCACCTTCGGTTACACTGAGAACCACTGTATTGATATGAGCTCCCACATCAAATTCTGCAGGACAGACCAGGTTGCCAATATTCTCTACAAATAGAATATCAATTCCTTCAAGGTCGATCTCTTCTATTGCAGATTTTACCCAACCGGATTCCAGGTGGCAGTCACCACCAAAAGGACCGGTATTTATCTGATAAGTTCTAATTCCCAATTTTGCAATTCTTTCTGCATCGAGAGTTGTTTGGATGTCACCTTCGATAACAAATATCTTCTTTCCGAATTTTTTTGCGGTTTCTTCGATAATTGTAGTTTTACCCGAACCAGGAGAACTCATCAGGTTTATGTAAAAAATTCCTTTATCTTTTAGCGAAATCCTGAGTTCTTCAGCGATCCTGTCATTGATGTTCAGTATTTTCTTCATTACTTTGATTTCTTTTATATCCATCTTTTCTCCTTTTTATTTTTTAGCCATAAAGACACTAAGACACGAAGTTTTGCTAAAGCAAAGAACAATTAGTAAAAAGTAAAGAACACGTTGCAAAGGGCTTTGTACAAAGAGTATAGGTGTTAATTTTTAGCGTTCCCTTCATGTTTCGAATAGCAGGAAAGTGTTACGATAATTGGGTGTCAATAAGAAATTTTCTTAGCCACGAAGAACGCGAAGGAAACACAAAGGGGAGAGTTTGTTTTTGTTTTTTTCTTTTGAGCTGGTTTAATTTTGGAAATTGAACCGAAATGTTTAGTTACAAACCTGAACCAGCGAGAGTAAACCTGAACTAGCATAGAAGCATTACATTTTAGCATGGTTGCTTAAAGGTGAATTACTTCGTATCTATTGAAATTAATTCGCTTAAAATCAGTTTGCTGGAGTATTTCTTCGGTAACATCATTACCGTCTTGATCTATTATGGAGATTAGATTTTTTTGTTTAAAAACGTATAACTTTTTACCTTGTTCTACAAAGATTGTTTCCTTTTTAATCATTCTCAGTAGACCTTTACATGATTTATTTTTCTTTAAATTAAAGGAAAGTAAGTTTGGATTATCATTTATTTCTGCAAATATTTTATGATGTGATAGACTATCTGGATGAGGAACATTTAGCACAATATTTTCAACTTCCATATCCGTTTGAAACTTGTTATAAAAATATTTCATTGTTTCATTCTGATTGTTGATAGCATATACTTCTAAATCTCCATCATTGTTTAATTCATCAATAATAGCTCCCACTAAACCAAACATACCCGAGATTTTGGATTTTGGACCAACCCAATTAACAGTTAAATCTCCAATATAATGTATTTTATTAGAATCTGAGACGTGGAATAATGCCATATCTTTTGGTAGATTGTAGATAATATTTGTGTAAGTTATTCTACTTAAAAAACCATCACCTACTGGTAATTTTGTGATAATATAACCTGTAGAATCAGGTTTGTAATCATATTTTCCAGTGGCTCTTTCATTGAAACACAAATATGATTTATCAGTTACATCATTACCATTATAAAGTACTTTGATTTTTCCTACTATAATTGATTCATTTGGTTCTCGTTGTAAAGTAGTTAATTGTTTATTTGCTACACAAGCTGTTAATATCAAGACTGAAAGAAAAATAATAGATAATTTCATAAAAAACTCCAGTAATTCATAATATTTCAAAAAAACTAATACACTTATTTCGACACTTCATAATCCATTTCTTACAAGAATTAAATTCTATTTGGAAAATTAATATTAATTCCTACCTGTCAAACACTTTATATTAACCCACTTTAATTTCCGTCTATGCCGGATTATAAACCCCCTTTAATTCCCCCTTATCAAGGGGGACACAAAGTGGCTAATATTATTATGAGATAAGTTAACTGTGTTGAAGGTGTTTATGGAGTAATATTAACGAGATCTTCAAATCCAGATTCACCTTCTACTGCAACAGCTCTCAATAAACCAACGTCAGCAGCATAAAACTTGTGTTCAACAATGCCAGGTTCCAGAAGATTCCATTCAGCAGTTTGCAGACAGTTATCAAAAGTTCCATAGGTGACTGTTACAGAAGCATCCAGACTTAGAATCTGTGCACAGTCTTCAGCTTCACCTTCATAATATTCCTGTCTGTACCACAATCCTTCAATTGGATCTGCAAGCATGATTATACCTGGAAGTGCACCGTCAACTCCTGCTTCCCAGGAACCTGCTGTGCTTACAACCTGTCCATCTTCAATTTCTTCTGAATATTCTCCAAAATACCAGATATTTCCATCCAGATCCTGGGCATACCAATCGTCTGTATCTTCTACTAATTCTCCGTCTTCATATTCCTGTACTTCTACTACGAAGCAGGTTACACCTATAATTGTTATAGTAGAGTCTGTAACATGTTCTTCAACTGTGACGATTTCACCTTCTTCATCTTCGCCCTCATAGAAAAAAGTAGTTCCGGATACTAAGGGCATGAATGTATTACCTGTGATAGTATCCTCAAAATCAGCAGGATCAATAGTAATATTGTATGGCTGGTCACCTGGATTTGTGGGGCAGGTCGGGCATTTATCATCTTCACAACAAACCATAATAAATAAGAACCCGACGATTAGAGCTATTGACATTACTTTGCATTTCATAATTTCCTCCTTTTAATCAATTTCTTCTTCCTCATCATCTTCTTCTTCCAATTCGATGTTACCATCATTAAAAATTCTAAGCTCTATTGTTTTACCATTCAGTTTACCTTTAACTTCATAAAAGTTGATCTGTATAGATTCTACCATTTTGATATCTAAGTTCGGATATTTTTTTTCTAGCGTTTTTCGGGAGATTTCAGGTAGTTCTTCATATTTAATTGTTCTCTCAATTTCCAGAAGTTTTCCATCATTGGAATAAATGTAAACCACCTGTGTGCCATTTTTTTGAGTTTCAAGTTCATAAACTGAAATACCCTCACACTCTTTTTCCAATTCAATTTCAGTGATTGAGTTTACATCAGCTACTTTTTTAAATTCTTCCTGTATTGCCAAAGGTAATAGGGCAAATGTGATTTTTTCTGTTGGTGTGGATTTTTCTGATGATAAATTTAGAATGGGAACAAACAATAGAGTAAATATAAAGATAACTTGCAAATAGCATTTTTTCATGTTTTCTCCTCCTTTTTTTTAAAGTGTACATTTTATAATTTTATATCGAATCTTAATTGTCAAATATTTTCTGGAGTCTTATGAAGAATTCATTCCTTACGTTTTCTATATGTAATGCTTCCTGGAAATTTACGGTGATCTTATCTTTTGTTTTATATTTTTCCGGCTCAACCTGCAAAGTATAAGAATTAACCTGTTGTTTCCAGAACCAGTCCGCACATCCGAACTGTACATAATCCGGGTCAATTGCCAGTATCTTTTTTAGTTTCTGTAATAGCATTCTTCCCTGTTCG
>JAGLWO010000409.1 GCA_023133395.1 Candidatus Cloacimonadota bacterium
CTTCGATTAGCAATTTCTCCTTCCAAAATATATGGAGAATCACTCCCGCTTTCACCATATAGTCTATTCGTTAGTGATTTTAAATACTCATCACTGGTAGAGACTGCTGGCTCATCAACATCATAAGTTTTATCTTTACTGAGGATATCTTCGGTTAAATTACTCTTTATTGTTTTTTGTGTATCTCCGATTTTTTCATTCAAATCAATCTGATTGTATGCTATCTCTTCATGTTGAGGTACATAAACAGGTTCATCTGATTCAGAAAAGGTTTTTGGCAACTCTACTTTCTTTGGAATTAAATTACTTTTCTGACCAAATTCTTGAAACTCCGAAAACTGTGATGCTTGAGATAAAGGAGAGATAAACCTTTCATTATTCGGTGTTTCATTAAAGCCAAACTCGATCAGTTCTATTCTTTTAAAGATATTTTCTGGTAATATCGAATAATGAATTAGAAATGCTAATAAAAATAAAAGTAAGTGAAATAATATTGAGCTAAAAATAGCAATTTTTCTGTCACTCATTTTCTCTTTCTTTATGATACTGTATTTCCGTAGCTATGAAAAATCTATTTGTACCTGAAAGTCTGGCAAGATCCAGAAGCTTAACTACCATCTTCAAGGTTACATCTTCATCTGCGCGAACTACAACCACCTGCTCGGGATCATCAATCAATTTTCTGTTTAAAACTTCCGGAAGTTGTTCCCAGGTTACATATTCATTATCTATGTAAATCTCCTGATCTTTCGTTAACGTTAGGCTGATATTCTTATTGAATTCGTTTTGTTGAGAACTCGAGCCTGGAAGGTTTACTTTAATTCCGGAATGAGTAATAAAATTAGAAGATATCAAAAGGAAGATGATCAGAAGAAAAATCACATCAGCAAATGATATGAGAGTGATTGTTGATATTCTCTTCTTTCTCAAATCAATCTTCATTCTTTATTCTCCTTATATTAAAAATGAATTCATGTGAATTTTCTTCCAGTTCCTGTGCCAGGCTTTCAACTTTTCCTACTAGATAATTATAAAAAAGAATGGTGATTATACCAACTGTCAATCCCCCGATAGTTGTGATCAAAGCTTCCCAGATGCCATTTGCCAGAAGAGTTATGTCCACCCCACCCCCGGTTCCGCTAATTTTCATGAAAACTTTTACCATACCGGTTACAGTTCCCAAAAAACCGATCAAAGGGGCAATAGCTGCGAAAGTAGCTAAGGTTCCTAGGTTCTTCTCAAACTGATGGATTTCCTTCTTTATGGAAGTTTCTATTATCTCTTTAATCTCTGCTATATTATTATCCAAACTTTCAATTGCTTTCGCAAAAACATTTGCTATAGGGTTATCTTTTTTTTCTTCACATATTTGAATAGCTTTTTCAGTATTTTTATTTCCAAGATGTCCATAGATTTCCTGCAGGAATTCATCTTCAATTTTTTGTGACTTTCTCAGTTTTATTAATCTCTCAATTATTATAGTTATTGCTACCAATGAAATCAACAAAAGTACTATCATCAGGAATCCACCTTTTGCCGCAATTGACAGCAGATTTGTTTCATCTGGCATGTTTGTATTAACTGCAAGAGTATAGATTGATATACTCATATTTCCTCCTTAGAAATAGATAGATATTTATCTACTAGATTTAAAATGCTTTTTATGTTGTCAAATGTTCTTTTAAATTGAGTAAAAATCATTGACATAGAAATTTTGATTTTAAACTTAACTGAAGTTTTTCGAAAAGTGTTATAAGGAACAAATTCATGAAAGCTAACAGTTTGGGAAAATATTTTGGAATCACTACTTTTGGAGAAAGTCACGGTCCTATTATTGGCGTTGTTATTGAAGATGTAAAACCCGGAATTAAATTTCCTCTGGAAGAAATTCAGAGAGAACTGGATAAAAGAAGACCCGGTATAGGTAAATTTACATCAAGTAGAAAAGAAGAAGACAAGCTCGTAATTCTCTCCGGTGTTTTTGAAGGAAAAACAACCGGTATGCCTATCTGTCTTGTGGTTTATAATAAAGAAGCTCATCCTGAAGATTATGAGCATTTAAAAGATATTTTCAGACCCGGACATGCTGACTATACTTTTTTCAAGAAATTTAAAATTTATGATTATCGAGGAGGGGGACGCGCTTCCGGTAGAGAAACCATCAGTCGTGTGGCTGCATCTGGACTTGTGACCGATTTGCTCAAAGATATTAATATCAATTTGTATCCAATTCAAATAGGAAAATTTATTATCGAAAGATTAGATTTTAATTTTAGAAATGAATTAAACTGGTTCGATAGAAACAATTACAATAAATTGATAGATTATCTTCAAAAGACTCAAGATAAAGGTGATTCAGTTGGCGGTATTGTAGAAGCGAAAATCGAGAATTTACCTGCAGGTCTGGGAGATCCGGTTTTTGAAAAACTCGATGCCAACTTCGCTAAAGCTATCTTATCTATTGGCTCTGTAAAAGGAATTGAATTTGGTGATGGTTTTGAACTTGCACAATTAAAAGGCAGCCAGGTAAACGACCAAATGGAAAAAACAGGATTTTTAAGTAATCATTCCGGTGGAATTTTAGGCGGGATAAGCACCGGACAATCACTTGTTTTCCGGTTTGTTGTAAAATCAACTTCATCAATTAATATTCCACAGAAAACAATTTCCAAAGAGGGTGAAGAAGTAGTATTTAAATCTCTGGGAAGACATGACACCTGCATTATTCCCCGGATATTACCAGTTGCCAAAGCAATGATAAAACTTGTTCTCGCAGATGCGATAAGCCATCAGAAATTAATAAAAGATGATAACCTGGATTTAGTTGATTACCGTGAAACAATCGATAAAATCGATGAGGATATACTGGTTGCACTAATTCGAAGAAAAGAAATTTCCACACTCGTTGGAAAATATAAAAAAGAAAAACAAATCATAGTAGAAGATAAAGAACGTGAAAAAGAACTTTTGAACAATTTAAAAAAGAAAGCCAAACACTGGAAAATTAATGAAAGTTATATTGAAGGACTTTGGAAACTGATTTTAGAA
>JAGLWO010000041.1 GCA_023133395.1 Candidatus Cloacimonadota bacterium
CTTAATTTGAAAAATGAATCAATATTTTTTTTAAAAATTACAGTCAATATTGTCAAATACAAAAATTAACCCTTTTAAAAAACTCCAAAAAAATCTTGCTTTAATGTTAAGGTAAATTTTAGTGTCCTCGATTTTTTATATAAATTTAACGGAGTTTCTCTGTGGGAATTAGAAGGCAAGGAAGGGAAATAGCTGTTCAGACATTATATTCACTTGAATTTCTAAGACAGAATCTTCAACTGGAGGAATCTGAACTAACCGATAAATTAACTGAAATTTCCAAAGATAAAAAGATAAAGGATGATACAAAGATATTTGAATTCGCCAGTGACATATTAATTAATTTAAACTCGAATATTTCTGAGATTGATAAGAAAATAAAAGAACATTCTATAAATTGGTCGTTTGATAGAATTGCAAAATTGGATCTGAGTATTTTGCGAGTTGCAACTTACGAAATGCTTTATACAGAGACAGCACCTGCAATCATAATGAATGAAGCTATCGAAATAGCAAAAAAGTACTGCTCGGAAAGTTCTGGAAAATTCATTAATGGTGTATTGAATGCAATTGCGGAAGAATTAAATGAAAGAAAAGATTAACTGCAGCATCGGAGTAATTGTATATAATGAAGCTGCAAACATTGGTAAGCTTCTTGATGCACTTCTAACCCAGCATCTGGAACAGATTGTTATTGAGGAAATAATTGTAGTTTCCAGTGCCTGTACTGATGGCACAGATGATATTGTCAGAAAGTATTGCGAAAAAAATACTATAATAAAATTGATAACTGAACTGGAAAGACGTGGCAAATCATCTGCAATAAATAAATTTATTGAAGCTTCCAAATCCGAGATACTGATAATTGAAAGTGGTGACACAATACCAGCAAAAGATATTGTAGAGAAATTAGTAGTACCATTTCTAGATGACAAAGTTGGCATGTCCGGTGGAAGACCGACTCCAGAAAACGATCCGAATACTTTTATAGGATATAGCGTAAACCTTCTCTGGGACCTTCACCACGAGATGGCACTGATTTCTCCAAAACTGGGAGAGATGGTTGCCTTTAGAAGAGTCTTCAAACAAATTCCTCCGGAAAGCGCTGTTGATGAAGCCAGCATCGAAGCAATTATGAAAGATAAAAGTCTTGAACTCAAGTATATTCCTGATGCTATTGTTCATAATAAAGGACCTGAAAATATTAGTGACTTTATCAAGCAACGCAGAAGAATTGAAACAGGACACTTATGGTTGAAAAAGGTTCAAAAATACTCTGTAGCTTCTCAGGATTCGAATATACTGGTCAAATTGACGTTGAATGAAATACGAAAAAATCCATTTAAAATTTTCTTTTTAATCGGAACAGCATTTTTCGAGATATGGAGTAGATTCTTAGGATGGTATGATTTCAAAATTAAAAAGAAGAATCCATTCAAATGGGAAATTGCAGATTCAACCAAAAATTTGAAAATTAACACAGAAGATGAGACAAAAAATGATCGAATTAATTCCTAAAATTGTAGCTTACAAATTATATCGAAGTTGTGGATTCCCCAAAATCTTACCAATAAACTACACTATAAGTACTTTGTATACATGCAATTCCCGTTGTAAAACATGCAATATCTGGAAGAAAAAAGCAGAAAATCTGACCATTTCTGAATATGAAGAAATTTTTAAAAAATTAGGAAAATCACCTTACTGGATAACAATAAGCGGGGGAGAACCTTTTCTACGAGATGACCTGGTTGAACTCTGCAAAATAAT
>JAGLWO010000410.1 GCA_023133395.1 Candidatus Cloacimonadota bacterium
CCTCTCGGTCCTAAAGTTACTTTTACAGCGTCGGAGAGTATATCAACGCCTGCTTTAATTGCTGTTCTGGAATCGTGACTGAATTTCATTTGTTTTGCCATAAAACTTAAGCCTCCTGTTTTTATTTTTTATTTATTAGCAATCATATCTATCGAGTGCTAAAGATATGATAACAGTTTTTTTGTCAAATAAAAATATTTTTTTAAAAAATTGGTTGCCTAATTATTCTTAAAATCGTAAAAGTAACTTATATTTTATTTCCTAAGTAGGAGGAACTTATGAAAAAAATTGTAATTTTTCTTATTATTTTTTCTTCCGCAGTTTGTATATTCAGTCATCCAAAACCAGAAGGTTTTAAAACACCAACTGCACTTATTGATGAATATACCAGAGCAGACTCAGCTCATGGGTTTGATGTTCTGTATTATGATATTTACATCAATATTGATGAAGTAAATGGATTTATAGATGGAATTGTAATAGCAACAATCGAGGCTGATGAAATAATAACTGAAATCCAATATGAATTAGACCAGATGAGCGTTGATAATGTTCTTCTTAATGGAAGCACTGCAACTTATACATATGATAATAGTCTCATAACGATTCAGCTTGGAACTGTAAATCCGGGAGAACAATTTACAACCATTGTGGAATATTCAGGAAATCCGATTTGGAATGGACTGGGAATGTATTTCAGTCCAAATTATGTTTTCACAATATCCGACCCTAATGCTTCACGTTACTGGTGGCCAGGTTATGATCATCCCTGGGATAAAGCATTAGTTGACCTTCACATTACTGTTCGCGAAGATTGGGATGCAGCCTGCAATGGAATAAGAACCTCGATTGTGAATAATCCGAATGGAACCCGAACCCATAATTGGGAGGGTTCAAACCCGATGGCAACATATTTGGTTTCAGTAGTAGCAAGGAATTTTGTAGAACTGAACGATAACTTTGGTGCTATTCCGATCCAGAATTTTGTACCTTCTCCCTATGTTGCGAATGCCACTGAAGATTTTTCCAACCTGCCTTTTATGATGGAAGTTTTTTCTGACCAATATGGAATGTACCCTTTTGAAAAATATGGTAATGCTGTTACGAATTTTGCTACATATGCAGCTATGGAACATCAAACAATGACAACAATGACAACCGGTTGGATAACCGGAAATCATACCTATGAAAGAGGAATTGCACACGAACTTGCTCATCAGTGGTTTGGGAATTGTCTTACACCATTAACCTGGGCAGATGTATGGCTTTCGGAAGGATTTGCAACTTATTCGGAAGCGGTTTATACACAGGCTTGGCTGGGTTTTGAAGCAATGGTAGATTATGTCGAATCCAGTTTTCATAATTATTATATATCCTGGGCTGGTGGTGGTGCTTATATTGTTTACGATCCACCACCGGGAGCTTATTTCACTCCTGCAACTTACGAAAAACCTGCATCTGTTCTTCATATGCTGCGACTGATGGTGGGAGATGAAGTTTTCTTCAATATTCTACAAACTTATTTCATTGAATATTATAATTCAAATGTTATTTCATCCGAATTTCAGGAGGTCTGTGAAGATGTTAGTGGACTCGACCTGGAACAGTTTTTCCAGCAGTGGATATTCCAGCCGGGACTTCCAAG
>JAGLWO010000411.1 GCA_023133395.1 Candidatus Cloacimonadota bacterium
CTATGATTTTTATTCTTGCTATTTTACAAGCAGGCAATCTATCTGCAAAAACAATTGCAGTTCTTCCCTTTCATTCTATGGGAATAGATGAGATTTCCATTCAAACTGCTGAAAGTATATTAAAGAATGATATACAGAAGCTAAGTTCATTGCACATCACATCACATGATGAAGTTATTGCAGCCCTTGAGGGTGAGACCTGTACTGAAATTATATGTGCTGTTGCAATTGGAAAAAAGGTTGACGCTGATTTAGTTCTCATTTCCAACCTGAGTAAATTAGGCGAAAAAATAATAATTCAGTACAACCTTGTTGATGTAAATAAAGGTCAATCTATTGTTGTCGATAACACAACATCAAATAGTATAGAAGACCTTGAAGTCGTAATGAAGCGTATTGCAATGAGTGTAGTTGAACAAAAACCGTTAGCACAGACTGTGGAAGTTGGTGCAATTATAGAAAAAGAAGATGATACAACAAGACGCAGAGAAGCCCGTAGATTTTGGGGATTATCTTTTGGATACCTTTATCCCCAACAAGGTTACGATGATGTCAATGACAGATCATTCACTCTTGATTTCCGCTCTGGATATGAAGTTAAAAATATAGCAGTAGGTTTACAATTGTCAACTCGTTTTGGTTTTGCTGCAGATATTTATGCTTCTTACCTTTTTACAAAGAAAGATTTTTGCCCGTATGTTGGCGGAGCTTTTGGATTCCATTGGGTTATACATGAAGAAGCAATACTTGATGAAGATAAGCGTGGTGATGGTTTGGAAATTATTGCAAATGCAGGTATCAGAGCATTCCGTACATATAATTTTCAGATAATACTCAATATTGATTATTCTATTACTTTTAACGATTATGATGATCATGCTTTAATAATAACTATTGGTTTATTAAAGTAGAAAGTGGATTTTTTTCACTGGGCGACTTATTAATCAGTCGCCCTTTTTTATTGAACTTTTTTTTAGAATTCATCCTCATCAAGTTCGATGTTAATCTCGATTTCATTAATTATTATTTCACTGATCTTCTGTGCATCTTCATCAAAAGATATAGTATGAACAGGATACATAATGCCTTCGATGTTTTTGTATTCCAGAAATGTCCTTTTAATAATTATACCATTATTTTCGTATAACATTTGAAGCGGTAATTTCTTTTCTTTACTTATGTATAATTTGAATTCAAGAATGTCATTTCTTAGAAGCAGTTCGTAACATTGTTTTACAAGGATTTCTTTATCTGCCAGAAAAAGGATTTCATAGTACTTTTTACTTTTTGTCAGTTTTATCAAATTCCTGTTTAAATTCCCAACAACAATTTTTACGTAAGATTCCGGAAGATTCTCATAATAACCTTTGGAATATTTTATCCAACCTTTATCCCTGTTTATTATAAATTCTTTATTCTGGAATTTTACTTTGAATTTATCCGGGAAAACAGCTGTAACTTCGACTGGAAAGGACAATGTACCCTGTGATATTGGTTGAATTGTGATTCCTTTTGTTCTAATATTTTTAATCTGTGTTACATCCCCGATTGCCTGAACCATTTCATCGAAGATCACATTTCCTTTATATTGTTGCTCTTCGGTTTGTTTGAATTCATTGAAGTCTTCTGCAATAACAACGTAGGAAAGTAAAAGCAAAATACCAATCAGGCTGAATTTTCTATTATCTTTTTTCATACTGGTTTGATTTTTCTGGTTGATTGATTTTTTGTCAATGAGTGAAAAAAGTAACTAATTTTATAAGACCTTTCCGAAACCTATCTTCCATGAAGATTCTATTGAAAGAGATTTCGGAAAGTTGATTTAACTTAACACATCTAGTAACTGCCGGATTAATTTGTGTTAAGTAAGTAAAGTTCTTCTTGTGTTCCTTCTCAGTTTAGGGGATTGGTAAATTATTAGGATTGCTTTTTATTAATAAAAGCTTCGCACGTTTTTTCACATACATTGCTTAAAATATCAAAATCCTCGAATAATACTATTGGATGTCTTACATCCATTGACTCTGTTCCGATATATTCAAAATCTTTCTCTTTATAATATTCGTTAAGTAAATCAACAATTGATTCAATTTCTTTAATTCCTTCGATTTCCTTAAATTCCTTATATTTCATTGCTAATTTAAATAAATTTAGAAGATTATGACCATACTTATTTTTTAACGTCTTTAATTCAATTCCTTTTGTAAGCAGAAATGATTTTAAAATCAATTCATAAGAATGACCAATCATAAAATAAAATGGCCGTGGGTCAGCACCGTTAATTTTATTTTTGAATATTACCTCAGCATATCTTCTAAAATCCTTACCTAATTTCCATAATCGATACGGATATACTTTTTGTATCATAATTTTCCTCCACTTTCTTTAAAGCATTTACATACTTAGGATTACCCACTGATATCCAGTTTTTTCACAAGCACAGATGCAGTTCCGATCGAGCTCATATTGAATTTGAAGTTATCTGCGATCATCTCTACATCTTGGAAAAGTTGCAGGATATTTCCTGATATAGTGAATTGTTTTAGTGAGTGTTTCCTTTCTCCATTCTCATAAAGAAAGCCTTCAGCAGAAAGAGAGAAATCACCTGAAATGGAATTTGCTCCGGAATGCATTCCCTGCAAAGCAACAATTTCAATAACTTTATCATGTTGCTTAAAGAGTTCTTCTTCTTTATGTTCTCCAGGTTTAAGGAAAAAATTAGAAGGTGAAATCCCGAGCGTTCCTTTATATCCTCTGCTTCCGTTACCTGTTGATTTAACTTTATCTTTTCTGGCAGTTTGAGTGTTATGGAGATACGATTTCAATTTCCCGTTTTTTATTAATATAGTAGTTTTAGAAGGAAATCCTTCGCTGTCAAAGTATCTTGTACCAAAACCATCCAGATGAAGAGCATCATCAATAATCGTAACTTTATTATTTGATATGTCTTTCCCCAGTTTACCTTTAAGAAGCGAACGTCCTTCCTGAACCGCTTTTGCACTGAAAATTCCCGAGAATGTAGAGAGCATAGTTGCCATCATTTCATTATTCAGAACCACCGGGTACGAACCTGATTTGATTACTTCGCCACCAAGAAGAGATGTGCTTTTTTCTACGCTTTTTTCAGCTAATTCTTTAGCATCAAATTTACTAAAATCCCTTCCGATAATGAAATCCATACCAACTCGTTTATCATCTTTTTCCTGAGATAAAGCACCTATATAAGCGTACGCAAAATTCTGTTTTTCTTCTTTATTTAAACCTTTACTGTTAGCTATTTTTATATAACCGGTTCCGTTTCCCATAACTGAATTTGGAATATTGAAAACGCGCTTATCAGCAGCTTTTGCTAATTTCTCCATATCTTTAGCAAACTGGATTTTTTCTTCAA
>JAGLWO010000412.1 GCA_023133395.1 Candidatus Cloacimonadota bacterium
AGAGGAAGCCTTTGAGAATCCTGAAACGATCGATGTTATCAAAGATGCTTCCTATGAATCTGATATTTATTATTGCTCGGTTACTTTTCCAGAAATTTTAATTCTTTTTTCAAAGACGGTTAATTTCTCCTCGAATTTTAGGTTGGAGAACAGGTTTTATCAATCAAGGGAAATAGGGGATGATTATCACTTTGGCAGGGAAGATATTAAATGGTATATTAAAACAAATCTAAGTTGTGATTTATTGAAAAAATATAGTATTAAATTTTTCTATAAATATGAGGACAGAGAAACAAAATCTCCTTTTGAAGAAGTAGAAACAGAAAAGTCGTATAATTTTTATGAATATGGGTTATCAATAATTTTTTCTTTATAATTATTCTGTGACGATTTGTCTCAATTTATCTACTCGAAGTTACAATATCTGATATATAAAAATGTTTTATTAGTATTAAAGTTTATAAAATGATTATATCATATTAATTAATAAAACGTTAGTTTTCGGAAGATATTTAAATTTTGTTTGATAATAATGTTGGTTCAATAATTGCGTAGTAATACTTAATAAATCGTTCTTTAGATAAAAATATAATAAAAATATTTTTTAGGTTGACATCTAAAACTAATTAATAAAAATATTGTTCGTGAAATAATATAAAAAAAATCGTTTCCAGAAATGGAGGAAATATGAGAAAATATTTAATTTTTTTATTTATTTATTTACTTATCCCATTTTCACTATTAGCTGTACCTTCCATTACTTTAACATATATTGGAATGCAGGGTGAGGGAGGAACTTCTGATCAAAATGTTTATGCAGGAGAGACAGTAGAAGTAGAGGTTAAATATACTACCGTTGAAATGGACAATGTTCAAGGACCTTTTTATAGTAGTTCTAATCATGATAGAGTTAGGATGTTATGGTATGATAATGCTGATCCCAATTCAGGTACTTATTTATCAGGCACTGGAGTAGATATATCAGATTGGTCTTCTGAGGGTATTGGAACAGATAAAATTGCAACATTTCAATTTGATGTTCCTACTTCCGGGATACCTTCTGGAGCACTAAGTTTTCAAGTATTATTTGGTTTATATGGTGAAGATGATGGTTGGGATCCATTTGAAGGGCAAAGATACACAAGTTATATAACTTATGGTTCTTATTCAGCATGTTCAGGTAATCCACAATCAGGATGGTTTGAATATATTGAGTACGATGGTTTTCCAGATCCAACCTTGACCCGACCAGCAGCAAGTGGTAGCGATAACGCTACTTTAAATATAAATTTTTATATCCCTGTAATACCTAACAATCAATCAGTAAAATTAACATTTACCAGAACTAGTGGTACTGCAGATCCATATTCACCACATGTAATTATTATGCAAAATGAATATGGAAATCATACTTATGTTGGAAACTATACGATTACAGCAGGAGGTGGTTTCACAAGTCCCAGTCATGCGGATTTGACTATTGATGGAGGAGTATCATCTAACCACGATCGACCCCTTGTAGATGGAACAATATATACTATTAAATGTGAATATACACCCAGCGGTGCTTCTGCTGAATATGTAGAAAACACTAACTTCACTTATGATACTACAACTCAAACGCCAACTCTTGATATACCGGTAAATGATGCTATTATTTCTACAAAACCCTTTACTGTCCAGTTTGATCAACCTGAAACCGCATTAGCCACTTCAGTTAAAATAATTTTTACCCGTACTGGTGGAAATGCAGATTCAGGTTCTCCACATACATTAACAGTTACAAGTGAGGCTAGTGGCAATAATAAAACTGTTTCAATTGATGGTGATGATTTTTCTAATAATACAGGTACTGATCCTGCTACAGGTAATTTGGTAAGCGGTACAATATACACAGTAAAGATTCAATATCAGGATGAACTTGGTAATCCGGTTACATATGATGAAAATACTAATATTGAGTATTCCTATGGTGATCCTATAGTTTTTGCTTCAGGGGGAGATTATGGAGCTGCGTCATTTTTTCCTGATAGTGATAATAATGCTTTCTTCAGATTACAGTTATATTGGAATAATAGCGGACTTCAGCCAACTGTAACTTCGATCGAGTTCGATATTATTGGTACATATAGTTCTACTGATGTAAAATCTAATGGTATGAAATTATGGAGATCAACTGATAACTCATTTAGTGCAACCTCAGATACTCAGATAGGTTCTTCAATGGATATAGCTGACCCAATTACTTTCACAGGCTTAACAGAAACAATTCCTGTTTCTTCCGGATACTATTATTTTGTTACTGTAGATGTTTCCAGTACTGCTGAAGGTAGTGATGAAATTGGAGCTGAAGTAGATCAGGCTTCTCATATTACAACAGCTGCAACTGTTTCGGGGACTTTTCCCATTAGTGGTAACACACATCCATTACCTGTAACTTTATCGGATTTCTCAGTTCAGTTTGTTAGTGGACATCCAACCATCTATTGGACAACACAGAGTGAAACAAATAACATGGGATGGAATATCTACCGTTCAATTTCTCAGAATATGGGGCAAGCAATACATGTGAATGCTGGAGATTTAATCGAGGGTCAAGGAACCGTAACCGAACCTACAGATTATGTTTATGTAGATATGCATGGTGTCGACGATAATACAACTTATTACTACTGGCTGGAAAGTGTAGAAACTTCTGGTGAAACAGAGCTTTTTGGTCCCATTTCATTAACTATACCTGAGGGTGGAGGAAGCTCAGGTACACCTGCAACTCCAGATGATTATGGTCTCAAGCAGAACTATCCCAATCCTTTCAATCCAGATACGGAAATCAGGTTTGCTCTTGAAGAAGCAAGTTATTCAAACCTCACAATTTATAACATTAAGGGAGAAAAGGTAAAAACGATTTTTGAAGGTTATGTACCTGCTGATTTGATTCAAACAGCAGTGTGGAATGGTAAAGATGAATCTGGCAAGGATGTTGCATCCGGTATTTATCTGTATAAATTAGCAACTAAACATGACACATTTGTTAAGAAAATGTTATTAGCTAAATAATAGAATATTTGTTAAATATAAGCCCTCAATTTTGAGGGCTTTTTTTTGTGAAAGTGGTTTATTATTCAGAAATTGCTACAAAGTAACTGTCACCCTGAGCTGGGTCGAAGGGTATGGCAATATAAAATTAAAAGATATTTTTATCTGCAATATATTACATAAGTAGGTTTTAAATTTTGAACTTAATACATTCCTTTTTATTATTGATTTTTAAAATAACAGCAATATCCAAATCACCGAAATATTTTTTTTTAAACTTCTCTGATGAGGGAATAAAAAACACAGCTTTTTTTAAATCAGAAAGGGGAAAATACAAGTTTTTGTATCGAATTTTTCCTTCTTTGGATTTTTGTTTTAAATATTCAAATCCAAGTTCTTTAGCATTTTTCAAATATTTGTTTTGCAGAAATTCAGGATAATAATGAGCATTTGTGATGTAACACCAATCCCATCGTAAACAATCCAGGAAATAATTCAATTCATCAGGGAAGTTATCTTTTATAAAATTCACTAAAATATATTCATTTTTCTGCCAGTCTTTTGTTTCGGAAGTGTATTCTTGTGATTTTAAGAAAAGTGAAAAGTTTAGATAGAAATCAAACGGATATTCAAATTGATTTGTTATATTCTCAAGTGTAGTTTTGAATTTTCCTGAATTATAGTAGATATTCAAAAGTTTCTCAATATCTTGGATTTGTACAAGTTCTTCATAATATAACCATTTAGTTTCCAAAACCTGATATGGACTGGTTTCTAAAGTTTTTATCCCATATTCATCTATTCTTTCAGACATTTCTGTACCTGGAAGAACCTTTAAAAAACCTAACTGGAAATAATCGGGATAAAGAGAATAAATTTCATTAAAAGACGTTTTTAAACTTGAAAAATCTTCATAAGGCAAACCAGCTATTAGATCTACATGGACATGGATATTCTTTTGGTTAATTAACCGCATAATTTTATGCTTTGTAATTCGCCAGTTATCAGGACGACGAATTTCTTTTAATGTTTCTGCATTGGTGGATTGAATTCCAATTTCAAATTGAAATAGACCTTCAGGGCAATCTATCAGAATCTCGAAATCTTCTTCTTCCAGGAGGGATGGAAATACTTCAAAATGAAATTTCATTTCTGGATTCACATCAATTAGAAATTTCCATATCTTTCTGGCAAATTCACGTTTTGCATTGAATGTTCTATCAACAAATTTGATTATCCTTGGTTTCTTTCTAATTAGATAAATAAGTTCCTTTTTAACCGCTTCAAAATCCTTGAATTCAAGTGGTTGATCAAGTCGTGAAGATAGACAATAACTGCATTTATAAGGACATCCACGACTGCTTTCATAATAAACGTATTTTTTAGTTAATTCAGGAAAATCTTCATCAATATAGGGGAAGGGGATTTTTGAAAAGGGGGAATTAGGAACTTTGACAATTTTGTTATGTAGATTCAACTTATTTTCTAAAATATAATACAACCCGGCTTCACCAGCACCAGCAACAATAAAATCAATACAAGGGTAATTTTCTAACCATTTCTCTGCATTATAACTAACTTCCGGACCACCGAGAATGATTTTACTATTGGGAAAAACTTTTTTTATTTCCGGAAGTAAAATTCTAACTACCTCAGTATTCCAAATATACACTGAAAATGAGATTATATCCGGATTTTCGCTGTGTATAACTGAAAGAATATCCAGCAAATTCTGATTAATGGAAAATTCTAAAATGCTTGTTTTGAAAGGTAATTCCTTAATGAAATTCCTGAGATATCTGATCGCTAGATTAGAATGAGTATATCTGGCATTAATACCAACAAAAAGTAGTTTTTTCATCAGAGGGAAGTTCCGATTAAAGTGAGAACATCTCCTTTGCTTTTTCTAGGTCCTCAGGGAAATCGATCTCAATACAGGGAACTCCATCGGTTGGAACAGCTTTCAGAATAACATCCTTTACCAGAAGGTTAACAGCATATTCAAAGTAATTGTTTGATTGCCCAGTATCTACTCCGAATTGTAAATACTCAGCAAATTTTGGAAGAACATCTTTTTTAAATTTTCCAATTCCAATAAATTCACCAGCACATTTTGCTACATCCAGATTTTTCCCGATTTCCAATATTCTTGAGTTTTCATCGATAATTATTTTTACTTCTTCATGAAGGCAGGATTTTGTTTCCAATAGCAGTTCAGAATGATTGGATTTATTTACAATCTTCTCTAATAAGGTTTTCTGAAAAAGTACATCAGCATTGAAATAAATAAAATCCTCATTAAAATAATTTCGTGTTAACCATAATGAATAAAGGGTATTAGTTTTATCATAAACGGGATTTTCAACAAATACCACTTGTTTCTCATTGATTTTTTCTAAAACATGTTTTTCTATTTTTTTTTTTTTGTATCCCAGAACTATAATAAATTTAGTAATTCCAACTCTTAAGCAGCTTTCGATTTGATGATGGATAATTGAACTTTTACCAATCTTGATCATGCTTTTTGGAAGACCTTCCGATATTTGTTGAAGTCTCTTTCCTATTCCTGCAGCCAATATAATTGCTTTCATAAAGCTCCTTTAGAATTTTT
>JAGLWO010000413.1 GCA_023133395.1 Candidatus Cloacimonadota bacterium
TCAATTTTTACTCTTTTCTCTCTAAATCTGTGAAGGAAGTTCTCCATTTCACGCAGGGTACTTCCACTCATAAAAATGTATTTATTAATATATTTTTGTCCTGATTCTATCTTTTTTGCTATCCGGATTTCACCTTCCCGATCAAGAAGTGGTACACGTCCCATTTCACCAAGATACATCCTTACAGGGTCATCATAATAACGTTTATTCTGAAATTTCCTGGTTGCTTTTGCTTTTGTGATAGAAACTTTTTTCTTTGTCACCCGTTTTTGAGTTTCATCGATCAGTTCAATACCTTCTTCGACAAGTTTGTTAATAATCTCTTCAATTTTATCGAGGAAGATGGGGCTGTTCGGAAGGATGTTATTTATTTGTCTAAAAGTAAGAAGGTTGTTGTTTTGCAGACCAAGTTCGATCAATTTTTTAATACACTCATTATAACTAAGCATTAAATCTCCTTAGTATAAGGTTTTTCTCACAACTTTTTTATCCAACTCTAATATTTTCGTTTTAAGCTCTCTTTTCCTGGAGAATAACTCCATATCTTTTGGACTTGTTAAAATCTGTTCATTTATTTGTTCCAAATCATTTTGGTATTTTCTTAATTTCAAACTTTTAATAATTTCATCAACAGAAGATTTAGTAGGTTCGGAGATAATTAATTCTGCAATTATATTCTTCAGGTTTTCGTCTTCAATTTTTTCCAACAGACTTGGAATATGACCCATTCCCTCTAAATGCTCCGAAACTAACTCATATATTTCTTTGTACTTTTCTGATAAAAAGTAACTCGAATCTATCTCTTGCGCAACTTTTTTATAAATTAAATTATCATTAAATAAAATAACTAATGTGTCTCTTTCTTCCCCAAACTTTGTAATCTTAGTAACCTCAGCAGTTTTCCCCTTTCTTGTTCTTCTTACTCGAATTTTAGAAAGAATCGCATGTTCTGAGATTTTAAAGTTCTCAGAAATTTCTTTGACCAGAAGTTCACGAGCAATCTCATCTTGCATTTCGTTCAGAGTCTCGATCAATTCGTTAAGTTTTGCTCTTTTATCCAATCCAAGAACTTCATCTTCGAGCAGGAATTGCGGTAAGGGTTGTGCTTTTTCAATTAATTCATATAATTTCTCATTCCCATTTTTAACCAGAAAACTATCAGGGTCATCTGTTTCAGGGAGATTAATTATATTCGCGTTATTTCCTTTCCCCACCACATTTGAAGCAGCACGAATAGCAGCTTTTTTCCCGGATTTATCTCCATCATAAATTATATAAAAATTATTTGTATGTCGACTCAAAATATTTATCTGTGAATCTGTTAAAGATGTGCCAAGTGATGCCACTGTATTGGTAAATCCATTTTCATATAAACGAAGGAAGTCTGTATATCCCTCGGAAATAAGAGCATAATCTTTTTTTGAAATATCCTGCTTCGTAAGAAAAAGACCGTAAAGTTCATTTCCTTTTGTATAGATCTTAGTATTAGGAGAATTAACGTATTTTCCCCCAGTTTGGTCTTCATGCAGTTTCCTGCCACCAAAAGCTATAATTTCCCCTGTAACAGAATGGATCGGGAACATCAACCTGTCCCTGAAAAGATCACGGTTATTACTTGTAAATAGACCTGTAAATTGGAGGATTTGGTCATTTATATTATTCTTCAGTAGATAATTTCTCAACCCACCAAATGTATCGAGAGCATAACCAATCTGGAATTTTTTTATTGATTCATCAGAAATTTCCCGTTTCCTTAAATAATCCAAAGCAACTGTACTATGCTTAATTAAACAATCCTGGTAGTAAAAAGCTGCAAGTTTATTTATTTTGTATAACAAGTCCCTGCGGGTTTGTTTTTGTTTGCTTACTTCTGTTTCCTGGATTGTAATTCCAGCTCTTTCAGCCAGCTTTCTTAAAGCCTCCATAAAAGAAATCTTCTCATAATCACGAACAAATGTAATGACATTACCTCCCTTTCCACAACCAAAACATTTGAATATCTGTTTCCTCTCACTTACCATGAAAGATGGGGTTTTTTCATCGTGAAAGGGGCAACGAGCTTTAAAGTTACTTCCAGCTTTTTTTAGTGGGAGGTAACTATTTATAACATCTACTATATTATTACTTTCTAATATTCTATCGATTTGAGATTGATCCATGTTATGCTTCCAGTTTCACCACAGTAACTCC
>JAGLWO010000414.1 GCA_023133395.1 Candidatus Cloacimonadota bacterium
AACTCAACAAAATCCAATTGGTATAAATATTCAGGTGGCTTATCAATATAAGTTTTCCAACCATTAAATATCTTATCAAAACCGTATCCTACGGTTTCAGCTAATTCAATGATCCTGAACATTCTTGCAAGAACTGGATTACGGGGTTGAGAAATATCTGAATTTCGTAAGGTTTTTAAATCTTTTGGCAATCCACCCGGATTGTAAAATTCCAGATGATTTGAAAAAGCTCTGATACGGGGTTTGGATGTGCTGAAATAATCTGTATGCATTAACATATTTACCAGAGCTTCGCGAAGAGCCTGCACATGCGGTTGATCCTCGGTTGAAATGCCATCTACTGTCATTTTGAATGGAATATTGATTTGTTGGAGTAGTCTGGGATAAATAGCAAAATAATATTCAAAAATGTTTTCCTGTTGGTCCAAACGAAATGAATAGCGAGATGATGCTGTTTCAAGTGATGTTCCAGGAATTTCCAGGTAATCTATTCTTAAATCCGTTATTACATCTTCAATAGAATCTACTTTCCCGAAGAAAAGCAGACCTGCAATGGTAATTTTTCCATTCTTAATTACCTGAAGTTTTTGCAGGAACTCCTCATCTGAAAGCAGATTGTATTGATGAGAAGGATTAACTACTTGCAGAAAATTTCGGTAGCGTTTAATAGAAGATTCATTAAGAGCATTAATACCCAATTCTGTCGATTCACGGTCTTTTGTGCCAAATGCCTGATCCCGATAAATGGCATCGATTTCTGCTTTTGTGGCTCGCTGATCTCCACTAGCTGTGCGGATGAAGGTATTGTTGATGTTATTGAAATAAACTGGTTTTTGCTCAGAAACTGTAATATGAAAGGCTAAAACAATCTTTCCATCAATATCATATTTTTTGCAAGTAGGACTTATTCTGACGTTGAATTTTTGATTCGACCTTAATGTCGTTATAAAATCCTGTTCGATCTTTTCGGGATCTTTAACGCCACTAACTATATACTCATCTTTTTTATGATATACACCAAACACTAGCCAGCCACCACCTGTGTTGGCAAAGGCACTCACCGTTTCCCAGCAGTTTTTGGGAATCGCTTTCTCAGCTTTTTTAACTTCAAAGTCTTCCCATTCAATGTCTTGCAAACGTTTTATTAATTCTTCTCTGGTCATTTTATAATTTCCTGTGAATTAAGTAACTCGACCCACGGTATGTCGCTATGGCATGCTGCCAGGTCGAAAGCGACCAAGCTGGTCGCGTTACTGTTTTCTATACTTCCCCTTCTTCTTATTCGCTCCCAGCTTCTTTTTCTCTTCTCTGATTCTTTCCAGCAACTCTTCGGAAATTTCGTAACTGCGGTTTTCCATTTTTGCTAACGCTGCTTCTATAATCACAAGCTCACCCTGGAAGATTTTTGCTAAAACAGGATTCCCCGGTTGAGATATATCTGCTTCCATAGGATGATCTTGGTTTAAGGATATTACTTTGAAAACGAAAATTAAACGATATTTTAGTTTTCACACTACATATTAAATCACAACTTGCTCGGAGTTTGATCCCTGATTTATCGGGGTTTCCGACAGTTACCGGAGTTCGGAGGACAAATTTACCTATCCTCCCTCATCTCTGCTGCTTTCTTAACAAAATCTCTAAAAATCGGTTGAGGTTTATCAGGTCGGGACTTAAATTCCGGATGGAACTGAACCCCGATGAAGAAAGGGTGGGCTGGGATCTCTACTATTTCCACTAAAAGGTCATCAGGTGATATTCCGGATATTTCCATACCGTTTTTCTCAATTATTTTTCGGTATTTATTATTGAATTCATAACGGTGACGATGACGTTCGGAAATTTCACATTTTGAATAGATTTTATTAGCTAAACTGTCTTTTTTTAATTTACAGGGATATGCTCCCAGGCGCATGGTTCCTCCCATCATTTCGATGTAACGCTGGTCATCCATCAAGTGGATGATGGGATGTTCACAATTTTCTTCAAATTCACTACTGTAGGCATTTGGGAACCCACAAACATTTTTTGCAAATTCAATTACAGCTATCTGCATGCCCAGGCAGATTCCAAAATATGGAATGTTATTCTCGCGAGCATATTTTGCTATGGCTATTTTACCATCTATTCCGCGTACACCAAATCCACCGGGAACAAGTATTCCATCTGCATCGTGAAGGTTTGTTTTAATATCTTTTGCGGAAATGGTTTTTTCTGAATCAATCCATTTGATATTTAATTTCAACCTATAGGAAGCAGCAGCGTGAACAAGAGCTGCTCCAACGCTTTTGTAAGCATCCTGGTGTCTTACATATTTTCCACAGACAGCGATGGTTACCTCTTTTCCCGGGTTCTTTATATTATCGATTATTTTGTCCCAATCCGAGAAATCGATTCTAATTTGCTGCAAATGGAAATGTTCACATATTTTTTCATGTAAATTTGCTTTCATAAAAATTCTTGGAACTTCGTAAATAGTGGGTACATCCACTGCATTAATCACACGACTTTTTTGAACGTTTGTAAAAAGTGAAATTTTGCTTTTTATTTCATCATTAA
>JAGLWO010000415.1 GCA_023133395.1 Candidatus Cloacimonadota bacterium
AGATTGAAGAGTTACAAGAAAAATTCTCTGATGCCTTTAAAAATCTGGCTAATGAAATATTTGAAGAGAAAACAAAAAAATTCACTGAACAGAATAGGTCCAATCTTGATGAAATTCTGAATCCACTTAAAGAGAAAATTAAGGAATTTGAAACCAGGGTTGAAGATACTCATAAAAAAAATCTCATAAGCCATACTTCTTTAATTGAGCAAATAAAGAGTCTGAAAGAATTGAATAAACAGATCAGTGATGATGCAGAGAACCTGACTAAGGCTCTGAAAGGTGATGTAAAAGTTCAGGGAAATTGGGGAGAAGTAATTCTGGAACGAATTCTTGAGGAATCAGGATTACGAAAGGGAATTGAATATATTCCTCAAGGTGAAGGAATGAAACTTGCAGATGAAGAAGGACGTCGCTACCAGCCTGATGTTGTCATTAAACTTCCCGATAATAAGCATGTAATTATAGATTCTAAAGTTTCTCTTGTTAATTATGAAAAGTTAGTCAGTGCTGATTCAGAAACCCAAAAAACAGCGTTCCTAAAGGCTCTAAGTACATCTGTTAAGGCTCATATTGATGGACTTCATAAGAAACATTACCATGATCTTAAAGGTTTGAATTCACCTGATTTTGTACTTCTTTTTATGCCTATAGAAGGTTCGTTTACCATTCTCGTTCAGAGCGATAGCTCTTTGTATGGATATGCTCTCAATAAGCATATAGTGATTGTGAGTCCGAGTACACTTTTAACTACATTGCGCACAATTGCATTTATATGGAGACAAGAGAATCAGACAAAAAATGCGATTGAAATCGCGCGTCAAAGTGGGAATTTGTATGATAGTTTTGTAAGATTAATAGAAGACCTTGAGAAAGTGGGAACCAATATTGATCGAGCTGGTAAGTCCTATGAGGAAGCTATTAAGAAACTTTCTACGGGTCGGGGAAACTTGATAACACGGGTTGAAAATATCAAAAAATTAGGAGCAAAAGCCAGTAAAGTAATTCCTGAAAAATACCTGGAAAAGGAAGAAGAACAACATCTTTTGGAATAAATTATGAAAAAGAATAATTTAAAAAAACCCCAGGACAAACCAGTATACAAAGTAATAAAGAAAGTAAAAGTAAGACGACAGGTTGAGAGTGCTCATGATGGTAGAAATCCAGTTGTTATCACAGTATTAATTTTAGGTCTTGTACTTTTATTAGGATATCTGGGTATTAATATTTTATTGTATCTGCTTGATTTGGTTTTTTAACAGGTTAGTTTAAAACCTCCGCAAAGTCAGTAATTTAATTTAAAAACAAAATTCTACACCAATGTTCATTGTGGTGATCGTTTCGTCCTCACCCTTTATCTTTCCGTTTCCATCCAGGTCAACATATCGTTCCTGATATTTTGCCACAAGCTGTGTGCTTCCTCCCAGAGAATAACCAATGGTTCCTTCAATAATTGCATTCGGGGATTTGAATTCTGTTAATTTATCAAATCCTGTTTGTGAGTAACTTAATTCTGCTTTGGTTAGTTTGGGAATGAGCTTTGTATCAAGATTGACCTTTCCCCAGAATGATCTGTTGTTATAATCATCACCATACATGTCTTCATAGGCGATAGTCAAATAGAGAAATTTAAACAAATTTGAAGTAATACATGCATACCACCCTTGCGATTTCTGATAATTTATAAGTGTCATTTCTTTTGTAGTAACGGAATCAGAAATAGTATTTACAACAGCACGTTCTTCTTCGTAAAGATGTCCAAAGAAAGCTGGTGCAAAATCGTCCTGGTAGAAGCGGTACTCAAGGTTCATATCAAAGATAAGGAATTTGGAATAGAAGCCAGGGAAAATAAAACCCATATTGTGATCCAATATCTTGGCAGCTTCTCCATAATGACTTAAATAAAAGAGTTTTTTCGTGATAAGTGGAAGTTCATAATCTAAACCCACGACCGTAACCTTGTCTTTGCCAATATCATCAAAATGTTTGTTTCTCGGTAAAACCGAAGTAGTATCGAACCAGGTTTCAAATTCCTCTTCAGTTGCATATGGATTTAATTCAAAATAGACATCATGATAGATATCAATATCATAATCTACTTGGTCATGCCAATCTTCATTATATGGGAAGTCGTCAAACACATCGGGGTAATTATCATCATCGGTATCGAGTAATCCCTTGATTTGATTTCTATCGTGGGCAACAGTTCCACCGAAAGTTAGATTACTGAATAAAGGAACCTCTGTGGATTTCAAAGGTTGGATAGTCAGACGACCGGCAAGTATTTCATTATCTATAATGTCAGAGCTGAACACTTCAACAGACATATCAGCAAAAGGAAGGTTCCCTCCAATTTGTAGACCGATTTGTCTATCATCAGGATAACGCAGCATATTTGAATAATCCTTCATAATCAGTCCATGACCCAATGTATAGGACGGGAAGCCACCTATTCTACCATAAAAAGGATCTCCACGCAGCCCATATCGAAGATAATATATTTTATTAAGATAATCTTTCCAATCATCCCAGTCTTCTTTACGGATCTTTCCATTATTATCTAAAAGTAGTTCAATATTCAGTCCCAGCCCAAATTTTCCGACGCAAATTTCAGGGAGCAAACGAAGCTGGAAATAAGTATTATCACCTATCATAATTGTACCAACACCGCCACCCATATTGAATGGACCTGCTCCAGCTCCGGTTTCTTCTTCCGGTTTTTCAATTGGAGGAATAATTTCTTCCGGTGGAATAGATTCTCTTTCTTCAGGTTCTTCTATTTCAATCGGTTCGATCTCTTCATTTATGAAGTTGTTCGTTGATTGGATAATCTCATCAGGATCAAAAGCTTGGATTGAAATAGGACCCTGACCTGTACTGCTACCTTTTTGGCCAGCTTTGATTATCGCAGTTTCACCATCGATTTTATTCTGCATAAGAATTTCACCATCAAAAGTATAAAGATTGGTGATACCATCTTCTGTGAAGTTTATAAGGAAGTTTGTTCCTTTCACAGATGCAACTGTTGTAGGTGTTTCAACTTCGAATTTTCCTGTTCCCTTATCAATTTGAGCCCACAGTTCACCCATTTTTAAAAGATTCTTTTTGCTGGTTTTATCTTTCTCTTTTTCTGTGTTAATATTCAAAATACTATTTGGGAAAAGTTTAATAATTGAGCTTTTGTCAGCAAATTTTATTGCTGCATAGGATTCATTTTTTGTTTCCAGTTCATCACCATTAAAGAGGTTATCACCAATTACTGCTGGAGAAACCTGTGTGTTTCTGGTTAGATTTACTGTTCCTTTCACCTTTAAAGTGCGTGCGATGAAATCAATGCCAAGAAGATGAAAAGAAAGGAATAAAATCATAGTTAATGTGAGAATTATTTTTTTCTTCATAAGTTACCTCCTGAAAGATTTACTTAAATTTCTTAATAAATAACATCGATGTCAAGTATATTATCATTAATGCTGAAAAATCTTATATAATTAAAACCAGAATTTTTTGTTTTTGTAGACAAATTTTTCACAGTAATTTTCGTGTTCATTGCGTGAGATCAGAGGTAGGAATGCACTATAGATTTTTAAAAAAGTGGGTTTATGAGAATCAAAATAAAAGGCTTTCTTTTGAGAAGATGGAGAAGTTTGAAGACCAGTATGCAATTTTTTTCAGAAAGCAGGAAGGGTTTCTTCAGATAAACCTAACTTCGGAAAACAGTTTCTGCTTTATTACTGAAAAGGATATCCTATCCTTTGAATCTGATGCTGTGTTGAAAAGCTTTAACAGCCATCTATCCAATACAAAGCTGGAAAAAATTGAAATTTCCGATTCTGACAGGATAATCTACCTGTTATTTTCCAAAATAGATATTTATAACCAGAAGGTTTCCTTCAAACTGATATTTGAATTTATTCCTAGATTTCAGAATTTGATATTAACAAAAGGGGGAGAGATAGTAGATTGCATCAGGAAAATTAGTTTTGCAGAAAACAGACACAGGCAGATCCTACCCGGAACAGAATACACATCTCCACTTACAGGTTTTCAAGTTAAACAAAATGAGATTCAATTCCCACTTTCAATTTTATCAAAGAAAGAGATTCGAGAATCATCTGACAAACATCCCTTTTTTAATTCTATTAATGATTTTTTTGAAGAGATGTATTATAACTGGATATTCCAGGAAAAAAATGAGAACCGGAAACAGAAAGAGATTAATTCCATAAAAAAGAAAATAAACAGGAAGCAGAATACAATAGCTAAACTGAAAACTGAACTTTCGGATGCACAAAAAGAGGAAAAATGGAAACAGCAGGCTGAACTTCTGAAAGCGAATTATGTAAAAATCAAATCCGGAATGGATTCTATAACTTTACAAAATTATTATGAGGAAGGATATCCTGAGATTAAAATTCCTTTGAAAAAAGAAAAGAACACAAAACAGAATATCGTATATTATTTTAAAAAATATCGGAAAGCACGTGACGGAAAGAAAAAGATAGCAGAGCGGATTGAGATTGTAAAGAATGACATTAAAGAGTTCGAACAGCAAATAATTGAAATCGAAAAAAAAGAGATATTCTTATCAGGAAAAAAGAAAACAGGAAAGAAGAAAAAAGAGAGCTTAGGGTTCAGAAGACTGGTGGTAAATAAGGATTGGAAAATTTATATTGGAAGAACAAGCAAAGAGAATGACCTGCTCACTACCCGTTTAGCTAAACCACATGACTGGTGGTTTCATACAAGGATTTTTCATGGAACTCATGTTATCCTTAGAAATTTAAATAAAAAAGAACTTCCTGATAATTTGAAATTAATCTGTAGCAAACTGGCAGCATATTACAGCAAAGCAAAGAAATCTTCCAACGTGCCTGTTGATTATACTCAAATTCGTTATGTTCGTAAACCTCGTGGAAGCGATCCCGGATTTGTTACTTATACAGATCAGAAGACGCTGTTTGTTGATCCTATAAGTATGAGAGATGCAGCAAAATTGATAAGTCGGTTATTATGAGAGAAATTGGACTTAAACGTGGAATTGTTAAGCTCTTTGAATATCAGAAAGGATGGGTTTCACTTTATAAAGCAGAACATCAACAGTTGAAATCTGCTTTAAATGATTTCGTCTCTGATATACAGCACATAGGAAGCACTTCTGTGCCCGGTTTATGCGCAAAACCAATAATTGATGTCATGATTGGTGTCAAAACTCTTGATAACTTTGTTGAATATATCGATATTTTGAAGAGAATTGGGTATGAATTCCGTGAATATGCAAGTGAACCCGACAGAAAATTCTTTTTAAAAAGAAATAATGATATCCGTACGCATCACCTGCATATTGTTGAGATCGATACCGAGGAGTGGAGTAAACATATTATTTTCCGGGATTATTTGATCGATCATAAAGACACATCTGGTGAGTATGCCTGCTTAAAGTATGAACTGGCGAGAAAATTTCCGAAAGATCGAAATAATTATACAGCTGAGAAATCGAAATTCATAAAAATGATTGTAGATCAAGCAAAAAAGAGGCTTTATGAATAAAGCAATAGTTCTTGTAAGTGGTGGTATGGACAGCCTGGTAACTGCTGCCATTGCAAAAAATAAATGTGAAAAAATATACTTTCTTCATCTGAGTTATGGTCAGAAAACAGCGAGAAAAGAGTTGAATGTTTTTCAGAAAATAAAAGAATTTTATCAGCCCGCAGATACTCTAGTAGTTGAGGTTAGTTATTTAAAGCAGATTGGTGGCTCCAGCCTGACCGATGCAAATATCCCTGTGAAAGATTTTACTGGCTCAAGTGGAGTGCCAGATTCCTATGTTCCCTTCCGTAATGCTCATCTTATTACGATAGCAACCAGCTGGGCGGAGGTTATCGGAGCAGATAAAATTTACATCGGAGCTATAGAGGAAGACAGTTCCGGTTATCCTGATTGCAGGGAAAGTTTTTATAAAAGCTTTGAAAAGACAATCGACATTGGAACAAAAGAGGAAACAAAAATTGAAATCATTACTCCAATCATTCATAAAACAAAAGCTGATATTATTCGAATTGGAAAAGAACTCGGAGTACCTTTTGAACTTAGCTGGAGCTGCTATAGAAATAATGATATTGCCTGTGGAAAGTGTGAAAGCTGTGTTCTGCGTATCAATGCATTCAAAGAAGCAGGAATGAAAGACCCGATTCCATACGAGATTGAGATCGATTGGGGAAGTGATTAGCAACGAATCTGTCTCCGTTGAAACTTCGACGGGATAAGCAAAACGAACATTTTTTCTACTGTCATCCTGAGCATGAGTTTATCCTGAGCAAGGTCGAGGGAAAGGATAGAGTGATCTTGCAAAAAATCAGAAAGAAGTCTTCGCACTTCGATAAACTCAGTGTGACATGAGAAATGGTGAAAGAAACTTGAAAATAATAAAAATCATCGGTGCAGGACTTGCGGGCTCAGAAGCTGCTTTGCAGCTTGCTGATAACGACTGGCAGGTAGAACTTTATGAAATGCGTCCCCAGGTTCAGACTCCTGCACATCACACAGCAGATTTTGCAGAACTGGTTTGTAGTAATTCTTTGAAGTCAAAATTGATAACCACAGCTTCGGGACTTCTAAAAGCAGAGATGAAGATATTGGGATGTAAACTTCTTCCTATTGCCGAAGAATGCTGTGTACCTGCCGGTAATGCTCTGGCTATCGACCGTAAGCTTTTTAGCAGGAAGGTTACAAAACTCATTGAGAATCATCCGAATATAAAAGTTCATCGTGAAGAAGTTACAGAGTTAAATTATGAATTAACAATAGTTGCAACCGGTCCCCTTACTTCTGAGAATCTAACACAAAGCCTGATCGAAATTATTGGGAATGAACAACTTTATTTCTTTGATGCAATTGCTCCAATAGTTTCTGCAGAGAGTTTGGATAGAAATATTATTTATGAGAAAACACGTTACGATAAAGGTGAAGCTGATTATCTGAATTGCCCTTTTTCCAAAGATAAATATTTACAATTTGCAGAAGCTTTGAATGAAGCAGAAAAACACGAAGCAAAGGAATTTGAATCCAAGTTCTTTTCAAAAATTGATTTTCATTTTTATGAGAATTGTATTCCAATCGAAGAACTTGCAAAACGCGGGAAAGATACGCTACGCTATGGTGTGATGCGCCCTGTGGGGCTGGAAGACCCGAAAACGGGTGAAAGACCTTATGCAGTAATTCAACTGCGAACAGAGAACAAAGATAAAACTTCGTATAACCTGGTCGGCTGCCAGACAATGCTGAAATACGGAGAACAAAAAAGAATTTTCCGAATGGTTCCCGGACTTGAAAAAGCTGAATTCTTGCGCTTTGGTTCGATACACAGGAATACCTATTTGAATGCTCCGCATATTTTAAATGAAAAATTATCATTAAAAAATAAACCGAATATTTATATTGCAGGTCAGCTCAGTGGAGTGGAAGGTTATGTGGAATCTATACTGAGTGGTTTGCTGGTTTCGAGAATAATAAACAAAATGCTTCGTTTTGAGCAATTTAGAGACTTCAGAAGTTTTCAAAACTTCGGAAGTCTTTTACCCGAAACCACAATCTCCGGTCAACTCTGGAGATATCTAATCACAGAAAACAAGAACTTTCAACCCATGAAAGCTAACTTTGGTTTACTTCCCCCTCTTGAAGAAAAGATCAAAGATAAAAGATTAAAAAAGGAAAAACTGGCTGAGAGGGCGTTAAGGGATATAGGGAAGGTTTTGGAATAAGTTGTAATGTTCGAGTGCGCCACGATTCTTCATGCTTTTCTTCTCGCTTATTGTGGGCACTTTTGTTAGGCGATTCAATTATTTTTCAATTACAAAACCAGACTAAAAATACCTCCGATTATAAACGTCTTCCAGTTTCTAAAACCTCCAACCGAAAAATCATTTAATCGAAAACAACAAATGTAAATAAAACAACTGAACTGAAAACACAAAAAATCAAAATTACTTATGAATCAAAGAAAAATTTGTTTAGCTCTTAAATAAAAAATATCATAAAAATAAAAATAAATAATGATGTATAAAATAATATTTTCGCGAAACTCTCCTTGTTTTTTAGAACAAAATATCTGCTTGCTCGAACTATCGAAGCTAGTAATAAAGTCCAAATTAAAAACACTATAATCCCAATAAAAAAAGAAGAAACAGTACTATCTAATATGGGAAACATAATGATTGAGTATATAAGTGAAATTATTAAAACTCTCCAATAATACTTTAATGTATTCCATTTATTCATCAGAGTTTCGTCTATCTCATTTGTTGAATTTATTTTACCTTGTTTTAAATATTGATAATCTAGAATAAATTTTTTAATTTTTGGATTACAAAAAAATTCTATAATTATAGCATCTAAAATAATTGGTACAATTATTGATACTAATATTATTACAGGAAAAACTACATCAGAAGTTATTGTATTATAAACCATTTCAAGAAGACTTGATGTCGCACAAATAAGGATTATTATTCGAGCATAATCTTTTAATTTAAATATCAAGATTGCACCAAATAAAAACCCCATAGTACGCAAAAAATCAAAAGATGTTGCCAAAAATCCTTGGTTGTTTTCTTGTAATATTTGAATAATATTGGGTTCTTGCATTGTAATAATATAAATTACACCAATTATTCCTAATACCCCAAGTATTATACACAAATTTCTTATAGTTTTGAATCCTTTTGGATAATTTATTGAATTCCTTACAATATCATACATCTTTTCTCCTCCAAATTTCTAATTTCGCCTAACATCTGCATGCCACGCCAACCTACATGGTGTACATAACTAACCTATAGTTACCATGATTTATGGTATCATAACTTTTTTCTGGTGGTTATCACGCACCTGTTTTAAATTTCTTTATTAATATTTAGATTGTCAAGAGAACTTCTAATTTTGTTCGATTTATGATTAACTTCCGAAGTTATTAAGGTTACGAAATTGACCTTTATCCAACGTTAAAAAAGTTTCGTAACCAGCAGAAAATCAGGGGTTATTAATTTGACATTGGTTTTATTTTTATAAAATCCTTATAGAAATCCGATTTTTCTAACAGAGGAATTTTCCTTATCCATTCTTTTCTTAATTTTAATTCTTTCTTGAATTCTTCCTCAGAGACATCATAGTCAGGAAGGTCTTCTGTAGCCCTGCGATTATTAAAAAAAAGGTTATTTTCAATTACAAAGTTTTCTGGCACTGAATGTTCTGCTAATGCACATTGAAAGCCATAATAGTCGGGAGAATCATAAGCAGAATCCTGTGCGGTTTTGACGATAATATTTTCGATGAAGTACCCGGGTTCCTCTTCCACGCAAGAAGTAATTGCAGCTCCCATTGCTCCAAGGTTATAAATAATATTGTTTGAAATTTCACCTTTGGGTTTTCCTTTATCTGCATCCCAGAGCGATATTCCCCAGGTTATCATATTCTCGATAATATTGTTCTTAACTTCTGCATCAGCATCGACGAATAGCCCGATCCCTTTCCAGTAACGCTTTACCAGGTTGTTTCTTATTCGTGCTTTTGCATTCCAGGTTACTCCAATTCCAACGCCACGACCGCCTTTTGGAACCCTTGCGCCTGCTTTATCTATACCATCAATAATGTTCTTTTCGATTATTGCTTCAGAATCCCTGTAAAGAGCAATGCCATCCCAGGAATTTCTTAAAATTTCGTTATTAAAAATATTTATATTAGAATTTTCACGTCCACATATTCCCATAATTCCGATAATATTTTCAGCGATAAGAAGTGAATCTCCCAGATTATTAAAGATCTTGTTGTTCCTGATAATTACATCGCTGTTTTTAATTACAATTGCAGCATCACTTGCAAAAGCAGAAGTATCCCGAACACCCCCTGTGATCGATAGATTTTCCAGGATACAATTTTCGCAATCTTTGATATAGAAACCATATCCAGCATTTGTGTAGATTATTGCGGTTCTATCATTCGGACCTGATATTTTGATATTCTTACCTGAAATTGTAATTCCTACAGTTGTTTGTATTGGAGTATTAGGATCTTCACAATTACCACATGTAGAATCAATTATACTCTCAGAGATTAAGTTATAATCTCCAGGAGCTAAGCGTAAGTCGATCGATTTCTGAGGTTTCTGAAATAATTTTTCTAGTTCAGCTGTATTATCAATGTAAATAACCCTTAAAGGCTTAGATAAGAAGAAATTCAATATAAGAATCAGGAAGAACAAGATTGCTGTAATATGATATTTTTTCATAATTCGTAAAATTCCGTTCTTCTATCTGTGAATACATCATTATATTCAGTAGCTT